>JAJTHZ010000088.1 GCA_021299185.1 Lysobacteraceae bacterium
GGACTTACCCCGCTGCTGGACCGGTGGTGGGAGCCGGTTGCACCGGCGACTGCGGCGATCGGTTGTGCCGCAGTCGCCGCTGAAGCGGCTCCCACCGGGTCCGCGGTCGCTGCGGGCTTGCCCCGCTGCTGGACCGGTGGTGGGAGCCGGTTGCACCGGCGACTGCGGCGATCGGTTGTGCCGCAGTCGCCGCTGAAGCGGCTCCCACGGCAACGCGGCCACCGCGGCAGTGGCCGCCGGTGGGGCGGAGCCTCAGTCGCGCGGCTTCGGCCCCGGTTCGCCGCCGTACTTCGCCAGCCACTGGCGCACCTCCTCGTACCAGACCAGCGAGTTGGCCGGCTTGAGGATCCAGTGGTTCTCGTCGCTGAAGTACACCAGTCGCGAGGGCACGCCTTTCTGCTGCAGCGCGTGGAACAGCTCCACGCCGTGGTTCACCGGCACGCGCAGGTCGCGCTGGCCGTGGATGACCAGGGTCGGGGTGTCGAAGTTCGCCGCGCCGTAATGCGGCGAGCCGGTTTCGAACACCTTGCGCTGCTCGGGCGACCAGAACGGGCCGAAACGCTGCTGCTCGAACGCGTAGTCGGCGCCGACCTGGGTGTACCAGTTGTACACCGCCGCATGCGCGACCAGCGCCCTGAACGGATGCTCGCGGCCGAGCACGATCGAGGTCAGGTAGCCGCCGTAGGACGCGCCGCCGGCCACCATGCGCTCGGCGTCGATCCACGGCTGCTGCTTCAGCCACTCGGCGGCGGCGATCACGTCGCGGTAAGGCAGGTCGTCCTGCTGCGGGTTGATCGAATCGGTGAAGGCATTGCCGAAGCCGGACGAGCCGTGGAAGTTCGGCCACGCCGTGACGTAGCCCCAGGAGCCGAACACCTGCGCGTTCCAGCGGAACTGCATGCCGTTGGTGATCGCGTTGTGCGGGCCGCCATGGATGAGCAGGAACAGCGGGTACTTCTTCGAGCGATCGAAGCCCGGCGGGTAGTTGACCCACATCTGGATGTCGGCGCCGTTGGCGCCCTTGTAGGTGACGCTCTCGAAGGTTCCCAGCGCGGTGCCGGCCAGCAGTTCGTCGTTGATCGTGCTGAGCCGGGTCACCGTCCCGCCGCGCGGGTCGATGCGCACCAGGGTCGGCGGCTCGATGAACGACTGCCGCAGGCCGACCAGGGTGCCGCGCGCCTCGGCGATCGCAAGGGCGCCGAACGAGGACTCGCCGGTCACCCGGCGGGTCTTGCCGTCCAGGGTGATCTCGTAGACGCGCACGGTGCCTGCATCGTCGATGCTGCCGAACAGGCGCTTCGAGTCCGGCGCCCACACCAGGCCGTCGGCCGCGCGGTCCCAGGCATCCGCCACCACCTGCCGCGTGGCGCCGGCGCGGCGGTCGTGCAGCATGAGGCGCCGGTTGTCGCCATAGAAGCCCTTGATGCGCTGCTGCGCGAAGGCGAGGTGGCGGCCGTCCGGGCTGTACTGCGGGCTGCCGTCGGCGGCCTGATTGCCGGCGCTGAGGTTGCGCGCGTCCTTGCCGCCGACCGCGACCACGAAGACGTCCAGGTCGGTGATGTTGCCCGCGGGGTTGGAATCGGCGACGAACGCGAGTTCCTGGCCGTCCGGGGAGACGTCGTACAGCGGCGACTCCAGCTGCACCGCGGTGCGCGGCAGTTCGAGGCCGGTCGCTCGCGTGAGGTTGACGGGCTCGCCGCCGGCCAGCGCCACGCTGAACACGTGCAATTGGCGGTCGTCGACGAAGGTGTCCCAGAAATACACCGGGCCGCTGTCCCAGGCCTGGGCGGTGCTCTTGGTTTCGCTGCGTTCCTTCTGCCGCTTGCCTTGTGCCTCCATCGTGTCGAGGTCGGCCCAGACGCGGCTCAGGAAGGCCAGACGCTGGCCGTCGCCGATCCATTTCGGCTGCGCCACGCCGGTCGGCACGCTGGTGACGCGCGATGCTTCGCCGCCGGCGAGCGGCAGCACGTAGAGCTGCGGCGCGGTGTCGCCCTCGCGCTGCGCGACGAACGCGATGCGGCTGCCGTCGGGGCTGAACAGCGGCGACGATTCGGCCGCCGGATGCGTGGTCAGCTGGCGCTGCACCTTGCCGTCGGCCGACCACAGCCAGAGGTCGGTGACGCCCTTGTTTTCCTTGGTGTCGAAGCGGGTCACCGCGGCGATGATCGTGTTGCCGTCGGGCGCGATGGTCGGCGGGCCGATGCGCTGGATCTGCCACGCGCGCTCGGCGCTGAAGGGCGCGAGGTCCTGTGCGGCGGCGGGGATGGCGAGTGCCAGCGCGAGCGCGCCGGCGAGGGTTCTGGCTTGCATGGATTCCTCCCGGGTTGAACTTGCACCATGCCGGGAGGAAGGTGGAGGAATCAACAAGGGGTGGGTGCTGCACCGCCGCACCCGTCGTAGGAGCGCGCTTGCGCGCGACCGCAACACCGGGCCTTGCGGCCGGGAACTGTTGTTGCGGTCGCGCGCAAGCGCGCTCCTACGTGGGCTGTTCAGCGCCGGCGGTCTGGCGCGGGGGCTGGCGGCGCGGCGGCCTTCGAGCCGAAGTCGCCCTCGGCCTGCGCGGCAAGGAAGGAAAACACGGCGTACACCGCGACGTTCTGGTTGAGGTCGGCGACGTCGACCTTGTCGAGCGTGTCGTTCGGCGTGTGGTGGTAGTCGAAGTACGTGGTGCCGTCCTGCTGCAGCCCGGCGATCGCCATGCCGGCGGCCCGCATCGCCGACAGGTCGGCGCCACCGAAGGCATACGGCAGCCCACGCGCCACGCCGATCGGCGCCAGCACCTGCATGATCTGGTCGATCGCCGGCAGCGCTTCGGGCTTCACCGCGGCGTCGAGGCGCCAGATGCGGCCATAGCCGAAATCGCTCTCGGCGCCGATCACGTGCTTCTCGACCTCGGGCTTCCAGCGCTCGGCGTAGGCGCGCCCGCCGTAGATGCCCTGTTCCTCGTTGGCGAAGGCGACCACGCGGATGGTGCGCTTCGGGCGCGGTCCGCTGCGCGCGATCAGGTGCCCGGCCGCCATCGTGATCGCCACCCCTGCGCCGTTGTCGAGCGCTCCGGTGCCGAGGTCCCAGGAATCGAGGTGGCCGCCGATCACCACCACCTCGGCCGGGCGCTCGCTGCCGGTGATCTCGCCGATCACGTTGGCGGACGTGTAGTCCTCGCGCTTCCAGCCCACGTCGAGGTCGATGCGCACCGTCACCGGCCGCGAGCGCTCGAGCGCGCGCGAGAGCAGGTCGGCGTCGGGATTGGACAGCGCCGCAGCCGGGATCGGCGTGGCCGGGATCGGCAGCTTGTTCGGCCGCGTGCGCTCGAGTTTCGCCGCCAGCGCCGGGTCGCGCAGCAGTTCCGACAGCGAGGCCGCGGTGCCGGTGTGCGGGATGCGGTCGTTGCTGGTGCCGATCGAGCGGATCAGCAGCGCCTTCGCGCCGAGCGAAGCCGCCACCGCCGCGCCCTGCACGCGTGCCGCCACCGCCGGACCGTAGCCGCCGCCGTCGCGCGCGCGGCCCATGCGGTTGCCGATGAACACGATCTTGCCGCGCACGTCCTCGGCGCGTGCGGCCTTCAGCGCCTGCAGGGTCGGGAACTCGATCACCTCGGCCTCGAGCGGGCCGCGCGTGCCGATGCTGCCGCCCAGCGCGGCCAGCACCAGGCGCTGCGGGAAGGGCGCGACGATGGCGCCCGTTTCGCGGCGCCGCTCCCACACCGGAAAGGTCACCGGTTCGGTCCACACCTTGTCGTAGCCGAGGCCCTTGAACGCACGCTGCGCCCAGGCCACGCCGGCCGCGTCGCCCGGCGTGCCGGCCATGCGCGGGCCGACCTCGGTGGTCAGCGACTCCAGCAGCATCCAGGCCTCGTTGCGCTCCATCGCCGCGTCGCGCATCGCCACCGCGCGCGCGATCGAGGCCTCGTCCACCCGGGTGATCGCGGGCGCAACCGATGCGGCGGCCGGCGGATCCTGCGGCGGCGGCTCCGCGGCGTGCGCGAGCGGGCTGGAACAGGCGAGCAGCAGCGGCAGGAGCAGGCGGCGCATGGCGGTTCCCCGGAACGGAAACCGCCAGTGTGCCAGAACCCGGCGGGCGCGCCGCCGGGCCGCGGGTCAACGCTGCTTCAGGAGATCGCGGATCTCGGTCAGCAGCACGATGTCGGCCGGCGGCGCGGCCGGCGCCGGTGCCGGTTCTTCCTTCTTCACCATGCGGTTCATGGCCTTGACCACCATGAAGATGGCGAAGGCGACGATCGCGAACTGGATGATCGTGTTGAGGAACGCGCCGATGCCCATCTCCACCGCCGGGATCGCCTTGCCGGCGGCATCGACGGAGGCGGCCTGCAGGGTGATCTTCCAGGCCGAGAAATCGACCCCGCCGACCAGCAGGCCGATCGGCGGCATGATGACCTGCTCGACCAGCGACGACACGATCTTGCCGAAGGCTGCGCCGATCACCACGCCGACCGCCAGGTCCACCACGTTGCCGCGCATCGCGAACTGCTTGAACTCCGCCAACAGGCCCATCGTCTGCTCTCCTCAGGTTTGCCCCGGACCCCTCCGGGCCACTGCAGCATAGGGCGCAGGGCACCGCCCCGGCGAGACGCCGGGCACGGTGTGCGTCGCGCGGTCGGGCGGGATTGAAGGAATCGCGCCCGAACGGCGTAAGCAACCCACAAAGGACGTCCCCGTTCCGGCGGACGCCCCGGCTGCGGAACCCCGATCCATGCGCCTTGCCCCTGCGTTGCCCATCTTGCTCGCCCTGGTGGCCGTTCCCGCGGCGGCCGGCCCCGGTTTCTGGACCAGCACCGGCCCCGATGGCGGCTGGGCCGCGCGCGTGCAGGTCGACCCGTCCGACCCGGCCTGGGTCTATGTGGCCACCTTCGGCGGCCTGTATCGCTCGCAGGACGGCGGCCTGAACTACACGCGCATCGAGAACGGCCTGTCGCGCAACTCGCTGGGGCGGATCCCGTTCGCCATCGATCGCCAGCAGCCACAAAGGCTGTGGGCGGTTTCGGCCACCGGCGGTTTCGCCGTCTCCACCGACCGCGGCGCGTCGTGGTCGGCGACCGGCTACACCCTGCCCGCGACCGACTGCGTGCAACACATCACCGACGGCGCGGGCCCGCAGGAGGTGTTCATCGCAACCTGCGGCGGCAGCGTGCTGCGCAGCACCGACGGCGGTGCGAGCTTCGTCGCGCCGACCACCCTGCCGACCGGTTCCGCCGGCGCGCTGTGGCTGGCGCAGGACAGCGCCGATCCCAACCGCCTGCTGGCCGCGATCATCAGTTTCCCGGCCTCGGCGGGCGCCGTCTGGCGCAGCACCGACCGCGGTGCCACCTGGACCGTGGCGACCGGTTCGACGACGACGAACTTCTGCACGCGCGTCGCCTGGGCGGGCGCGGGCATCGCCTATGCCGCCTGCGGCGATGGATTCCTCAAGAGCACGGACGCCGGGGCGACCTGGTCGCTGGTCGCCAACGTGCCGTTCGTCGATGCCATCGTGGTGTCGCCGGCGAACCCGAACGTGGTGTTCGCCAGCGGGGTGGGCGCCATGCGCCTCGACATCGCCGGCAACAGCGCGACGGTCACGCCGCTCGATGCCGGCCTGCAGCCGATCCCCGGCTATGGCCGCCCGGTATCCGGCGAGGACCTCGCCATCCATCCGTCCTTCCCCGGCACGGCGGGCCTGTGGCTGGCCAGCGTGGCGGGCTTCTATCGATCCAGCGACGCCGGCGCCACCTGGGTGCCGAGCCAGGCCGGCCTGCGCGCCCAGGTGGTGCGCGCGATCGCGCCGCATCCCGCCCCCGCCATGCCTGCGGCCAGCCGGCGCATCCTGGCCGGCGTCTTCCACGACACCAGCGCCAACTTCCCGCTGTTCCGCAGCGACGACAACGGCGCCACCTGGAGCACGAATCCGTCAGCCGGTCCGCGCGCAGCCGGGCTGCGCGCAATCGCCATCGACCCCACGACCACCGGCGCGGTGGCCAGCACTCGCGTCTACGCGGCCGGCCTCGCGCAGGCCGATCCGGTGTCGGGACTGAACGGCGGCCTGTTCAGCAGCCTCGACGGCGGCGCGACCTGGGCCACCATCGACGGCGGCCTGCCGGCCACCGGTACGCCGCCCAACCGCCGCATCGGCGTGGTGCGCGCGATCGTGCTCGATCCGCGCTCCTGCGCCACGCCACCGGCCTCGGGACCCTGCACCAGCGGACCGCTGCGCACCGCCTACGCCGGCGGTTCCGGTCGCAGCCGGGTGGCGCCCGCGCCCGCGGGACGCGGCTGGCGCGTGCTCAAGACCACCAACCTCGACGCGCCCGGTGGCCCGACCTGGACCGACATCGACGGCCTGCCGCAGCCGACGGCCAACGAGACCCTGCTGGTGCTCGCGCTGGCGATCGATCCGGTCACGCCGCAGACGGTCTACGCGGCGACCTACATCACCCTGCTCGGCGGCGCGACCACGCCGACCCAGCCCAATGGCGTGTTCAAGTCCACCGACGGCGGCGCCACCTGGAGCAACGCCACCAACGGCCTGCCGCGCCTGCTCGGCTCGGCCACCACCGCCTGGGACGTGGTCGCGCTGGCCCACCATCCGTCCACCAGCGGCACGCTGTGGGCGGTGGCCACGCCGCTCGGCGACTCGGCCTCGCCGGCGGCGTCGCGCATCTACAAGTCGACCGACGGCGCCGCCACCTGGACCCGCGCCGACACCGGCATCCCGGCCAATGCCGACCTGCGCGCGCTGATCGTCGACCCGGCGGCGCCGGACGTGCTGTACGCCGGCGGCATCGGCAGTCCCGGCAACCCGGGCGGCGTGTTCCGCTCCGACGATGGCGGTGCGACGTGGCGCTCGATCAGCATCGGCCTGCCGTCCGCCGCGGTGCTCACCCTGGCGCTCGATCCAGTCGACCGCAGCGTGCTGCACGCCGGCACCAGCAGCAGCATCTGGAGCCTCACCCAATTGCCCGATGCCGACGGCGACGGCGCGCCGGACGCGCAGGAGAACGCGGCGCCCAACGGCGGCGACGGCAACGGCGACGGCGCGCCCGATGCGCTGCAGGGCGACGTCGGCTCCACCATCGTGCTCGACAACCGGCCGCCACGGCGCGGCAGCGGCCCCTGCAACGGCGGCTTCACCACCGACGTGGTGGCCGGCACCTGCCCGCGCGCCTACGACGTCAGCGGCATCGACGCCGCGCGCTTCGGACGCGACCCCATCGCCGGCGCGTCGGGGCGGGCCTACGCCTACCCGCTGGGGCTGCTGCGGATCGAGCTGCCCGGCTGCAGCAGCGCGGAGGTCGCGGTCACCTTCCATGCCGCCGGCGACGACCCCGCGGCCTGCCCCGACTTCAGCGACAGCCAGTGGTCGTTCCGCTACTTCGGCCCGCAGCAGCCCGGCGTGGACGCCACGCTCGGTTGGCATCCGTTTGCCGCGCGCGCGACCCGCACCGGCGCGCGTACCTGGCGCCTGCGCCTCGATGCCAACCAGTTCGGCAGCTACCGGCCGGCGGGCGAGGGCATTTTGTTCATCGGCGGTCCGGCGCTGGATGGCGATCGGGTGTTCCGCAACGGCTTCGAGGACTGAGCCGGGCCGCGGCCACGACGCCCGCAACGCCCGCTGAACCGGCAACGCTGCGGGCTGCGTCCTTTTGTTGCGTTTCCGCGTAGGGAGCAAGAGCGCCAGTGCCCATACTGGGGCGGTCTTCAACGGGGGGTTGCATGCGCAAGTCGTCGTGGGTTTGCTTCGGTCTGGCGGTCCTGGCATTGCAGTTCGCCGCGACCGCTCCCGCCGGCAACGGATTCTGGACCAGCACCGGGCCGTGGGGCGGACGGGTATTCGGTCTGCAGATCGATCCGTCGACCCCCGGTCGCCTCTACGTCTCGTCGGCCGGGGGCTTCTTCCGCTCGCTGGACGGCGGCACCACCTGGACGCGGACGGGCAGCGGACTGATCGGCCTCGGCGAAGGCACGGCGCTGCACATGGATCGCGATCGGCCGCTGCGCCTGTACGTCGTCGACTTCTCCGGGCGCCTGATGCGCTCGGTCGACGGCGGCCAGAACTGGTCGCCCGCCGGGTTCGACACGAGGGCGGCCGGGGTGTTCCCGACGCGCTACGCCGACGTGCCGGGCGCCGCGCGCAACGGCGAGTTCTACTTCGCCGTGCGCTCGAACTTTGCGACGAGCGGTGTCTACAAGACCACCGACGATGGCGCGACCTTCGTGCGTCTGGCGGGGCTGCCGGCAAGCCGGGGGATCAGGTCCATCGCAGTCAGTCCGACCAATCCAGACCTCGTGATCGCGGGCGGCGACTTCACCCCGGGCACCGTGGCCGGCGCCGCGGTCCCGCAAATCTGGCGCAGCACCGATGCCGGCGCGACCTGGGCCGTGGTGCGCGAGGAGCCGGGGCCCAATGTGCAGGCGGTTACCGCGATCAGTTTCGGTCCCGGCTCCACCGTATATGCGGCGAGCGCCAGTGGCCTGCTGCACAGCGCGGACAACGGCGCCACCTGGAACCTCCGCCTGGCCGGGGTCAATCCGGTCGCCGTGGCCGCGCACCCCACGCTCGCCGACACGGTGTACGTCGGCGTGCCGCAGGGCGCGTTGGTGGTCACTGCAGCCGATACCGCAGCGCCTGTGTCCTCCGCGCTCAGCACGCTGCTGAGCCCCAATCCCTCGTTCACCGACTTCAACACGCCGCCGCGGCCGATCCAGGGCAGCGTCGCGCAACTGGTGCTCACGCCGGACTTTCCCACCGCGGGCAGCGGGCTGTGGGCGGTGACCGAACACGCCGGCCTGTTCCGCAGCGGCGATGGCGGCGTCACCTGGAACGACGCGTTCAACACCGGCCTGAGCGCGATGAACATCCGCGCGGTCGCGGTGCATCCGAACCCCGCCGCACCGCCCGGGCCGCGGCCGCCCGACACCCGCATCTACGCCGGCTGGGGCGATCCGTTCACGCCCTCACAGGCGCTGTGGCGCAGCATCGACGACGGCAACAACTGGCCGGTGGCCAACAGCGGCCTGCGCGCCGTGCAGGTGCGCAGCGTGGTGATCGATCCCACGACCACCGGCAGCATCCTGAGCACCGTCGTGTATGCCGCCGGCCGCGGCACGCAGATCGGGGAGTCGGGCTTCGTTTCGGGCCCTGCGCCTGGCAACAACACTGCATCCCGCAACGGCGGTCTGTACAAGAGCGTGAACGGCGGCAATACGTGGACCACGATCGACGCCACGCTGCCGACGGTGACGTCGGGAACCCGCACCTTCGCCGACATCGGTCTCGTGCGCACGCTGATCCTCGACCCGCGCTCGTGTACGGTGGGCCCGCCAGCGGGACCGACCGGTACGCCGTGCACGGCAGCGAGCGGGCCCCTGCGTACGGTCTATGCCGCTGCCGATGGCCTGCAGTCACCGCCCGTCACCGGCCTTTTCTCGCACCGCATCGTGCGCAGCACCGACGGTGGCGCGACCTGGGCCGCACGCGACAGCGGGATCCCGAACTTCGTCGCTTCCGGCACCGGGCGCCAGTGGGTGACCCCAATCCCGCTGGTGATGGACCCCGCGAACTCCGACGTGCTGTACGTCGGCACCGCCCTGCGCTACTTCGACAGCGCCGTGCCACGGCCGCCGCCGACGCTCCAGAACGGCGTGTTCAAGAGCACCGACGGCGGCGCGACGTGGACCTTCTCCAGCGCCGGCCTGCCGTTCCGCGACGGGTCCACCACCACGCGCCACGACGTGCTGGCGATCGGCATCAGCGCGCGCAATCCGCAGGTGTTGTGGGCCGCGACCTCGACCGTGACCGGCACCACCGGCAACGCCACCTCGCTGTACCGCTCGACGGACGGCGGCGCGACGTGGGCCGAGGCGCGGGCCGGCATCCCTGCGGGTCTCGACATCCGCGCGATCGTGGTCAACACGCCGGCCGAAGCGACGATCCCGGAGGCGATCTACGTCTCCGGCGGCGGCAACGTGGCCAACCCGGGTGCGGTGTATCGCAGCACGGACAACGGCACCACCTGGGTGTCGATCAGCATCGGGCTGCCGGCGGATTCCGCGCTCGCGATCGCCATCGACCCGCGCGATCGGCGCCGCGTGGTCGCCGGCACCAACGCCGGCGTGTGGGAACTCACCCAGCAGCCCGACGTCGACCTCGACGGCGCGCCCGACTTCGTCGAGAACAACGCCCCGAATGGCGGCGATGGCAACGGCGACAGCCAGCCCGATGCGTTGCAGGGTGATGTCGGCTCCACGATCGTTCTCGACAACCGCCCCGCGCGAAGACCCGACGGCTTCGTCGGCTGCCAGGGCAGTTTCACCACCGAGATCATCAACGACACGGAGTGCCCGCAGGCGCGCGACGTGCAGGCGCGCTTCATCGACGAGTTCCCACTCGATCCGGTGCCTGGGGGCAACGGTCGCAACTTCCGTTATCCCTTCGATGCCATCCGCTTCGAAGTGCCGCAGTGCCAGCGGGCGGTCGTCGAGATCACCTTCCACTTGGCCGGCAGTTCGCCCACGGTCTGCCCGACCTTCGACGACGAGCAGTGGAGCTTCCGCTTCTACGGACCGCAGGTGCCGGGTGACGGGGCGACGGTCGGCTGGTACGACCTCGGCAATCGCGCGGTGCGCGCAGGCCCCAGGAAGTGGCGCCTGACGCTGGACGCCGGCCAGTTCGGCAGTTACCGCCCACTGGATGCGAACACTGCGGCCAACAACTCTTTGTTGTTCGTCGGCGCGCCCGCGCTCAGCGGCGATCGCATCCTGCGCAGCGGCTTCGAGCCGGGCGAGAACTGATCCGGCGCCGGTCGGCGCGCGGGCGCGGCCGTCGTGGCCCGCCCGCGGCGACCGGGTGGTCGACGCCCCTCGTCCGCGGCGAGGCAGCGGGTTCGCACCGCCCGGTGCGCCCCGTATGCTTGCGTGCATCGTCCTCCAGCGACCGCACCTCCGGATGCTCCTGCGGCTGTCGTTCGCACTGATCCTGCTGTTCGCCCCCTGCGCCGGCGCCCTCGCGTCGCCCGATGCGGCGCCGCGCTTCCGTGCGGTCGGGGTCGACGAGCTGCCCACGGGGGTCGTGACCTCGCTGGCCGAGGACCGCGCGGGTTTCCTGTGGCTGGGCACCGCGGTGGGACTGGTGCGGCACGACGGCTATCGCTTCGCGCAGTACGCCTTGCCGCCGACGTCCGATGCGGGCGGTGCCGCGCTGTTCGTGCGCAGCCTGCACGCGGACGCCGACGGCACGCTGTGGGTCGGCAGCGATTTTTCCGGCCTGCTGCGCCATGACGCCGCGCTCGGCGCGCTGCAGCGCGTGCCGCTGGGCGCGACCGACGGGCAGACGCTGTCGATCAACGCGATCGCCGGTGGTGCCGGCCACGTGCTGTGGGCCGGCAGCGACGGCGATGGCCTGTTCGCGCTGCACGCCGGTGGGCGCGTCGAGCGCCACCGGCACGCCGACGGCACCGGGTTGCCGGACGATCGCATCGGCGCGCTCGCGGTCGATGGCGAGGGCACGCTATGGGCCGGCACCTGGGCCGGGCTGGCCCGTCGGCCGGCGGGTTCGTCGCGCTTCGAGCGGGTGCCGCTGGACGCAGCGCCCGCGCGCATCGCCGCGCTGCACGCGGATCCCGCGGGCGTGCTGTGGATCGGCACCCACGACGGCCGCCTGTTCCGTCGCGACGTCGACGGCGCCGTCGCGCGCATGCCCGCGGCCACGGCAGGGCCCGCGTCCACCATCCATGCGCTGATGGTCGTCGATGCCGCGACCTTGTGGGTCGCGCGCTCGGACGGCATCGAGCTGCGCGAGCCCGCGTCCGGCGCGCTGCGCCGGGTACTGCGGCACGACCCCGACCAGCCGGCCGGCATCGCCGGCAACGAGGTGCGTGCGCTGCTGCGCGATCGCGGTGGCCAGGTCTGGATCGCCGGCTACGGGCTCGGCGTGCAGCGCCACGATCCGCGCCACGCGCCGTTCACCGTGCTCGACCGCAGCAGCGCGGCCGGCAGGCTGCTCGGCGATCCCAGCATCCGCAGCATCGCGGTGCTGCGCGACGGCCGCGTGCTGCTGGGCAGCCACGACCGCGGCATCGTGGTGCTCGATGCCGCGCTGGCACCGATCGAAGCCCTGCGCGATGCCGACGGCGTGCCGCTGTTCCGCGGCGTGCGCGTCGGGCGCGCTGGCCGAGGCGGCCGACGGCGACTGGTGGCTGGGCACCGACGCGGGGCTGTTCCGGCGCGCGCTGCGCGACGGCCGCCTGCAGGCGTTCGCGCTGGGCCCCGGGCGCGTGCGGCGCCTGTTCGTGGACCGCGACGGCGACACATGGGCCGGCACCGAGTCGGGCCTGTTCCGCCTCGCGCCCGGTGGGACGGCGTTCGAAGCGGTGCCGACGCGCGACGGCCCGGCGCTCGACGGGGACATCAACGCGATCGACCAGGCGCCGGACGGCGCGATCTGGATCGGCGGCGACCGTGGCCTCGCCGTGGTGCCCGCGCGCGGCGAAGCCGCGCGCGGGGTCGCGGCCGCCCATCCGGCGCGCGGCGGCAACCCGGATGTCGTCGGCCTGCGCGTCGATGGCACCGGCGCGGTGTGGTTCGACACCCCGGCCGGACTGTTCCGGATGCACGCGGACGCCGGCGCCGCGCCGCGCGTCGATCCGATGCCGCGGCCGGAAGGCGCGCCTCCCGGCGCGTTCGGCGCCAACCTGCTGCTGGACGCGCGCGGGCGGGTCTGGACCCAGCTCCACGTGCTCGATCCCGCGGCCGGGCGTGTGGTCGCGCTCGGCGCGGCCGACGGCGTCGAGATCGGTTCGGCGTGGTTCCGCGCGCACGCCGCACCGCCGATGGACGCCTGCTGTTCGGCGGCAGCAAGGGCTTGCTGGTGGTCGATCCCGCGCGCTACGCCTTCCCCGACTACGACGCACTGCTGGCGGTGACCGAGGTGCGCATCGACGACACGCCCAAGGCCTGGGACGGCGAGGGCGTGCTGGCGCTGCAGCCGGGACAGCGCCGCCTCGCGGTCGAGTTCGCCGCGCTGGATTACAGCGCCCCGCTGCAACTGCGCTACCGCTACCGGGTGGTCGGCGAGGAAGATACCTGGCACGCCGTCGAGGCGCGCTACCGCGTCGCCACCCTGGCCAACCTGGCGCCGGGCGACTACCGCATCGAAGTCGAGGCCAGCGACCGCCACGGTCGCTGGACCGGGTTGCGGCTGGCGATCCCGATCACGGTGCAGCCAGCCTGGTGGCAGCGCGGCGTGTTCCACCTCGCGCTGGCGATCGGCGCCGCGCTGCTGATGGGCGGCCTGGTGCGCAGCCGCACCCACCGGCTGCATGCCCGCCAGGCCGAACTCGAACGGCGGGTCGCCGCGCGCACCGCGGAACTGGCGGCGACCTCCGCCGCCCTGCAGGAAAAGACCGCCGAACTGGAGCGCGCCAGCCTCACCGACGCGCTCACCGGGCTGCACAACCGGCGCTACCTCGCCGCGCACATCGACGCCGATGTCGCGCTGTGCCGGCGTCGCCACGTCGATGCCGCCGCGCGCGGCACGCCGGCGCGCAATGCGGACCTGGTGTTCTTCCTGATCGACCTCGACCACTTCAAGCGCATCAACGATGCCTCCGGGCATGCCGCGGGCGATGCGGTGCTGGTGCAGATGCGCCAGCGCCTGTCGGCGTGCTTCCGCGACAGCGACCATCTCGTGCGCTGGGGCGGCGAGGAGTTCCTGGTCGTCTCGCGCGACGCCGATCGCGGGCGCGCGGCGGAACTGGCCGCGCGCGCGGTCGCGGGCGTGTCGGGCCAGGCTTTCGCGCTGCCCGGTGGCGGCGTGCAGCACGCCACCTGCTCGGTCGGCTACGCCGCGCTGCCGTTGCAGCCGGCGCTGCCGGACGCCCACGGCTGGGCCGACGCCGTCGCGCTGGCGGATGTCGCGCTGTACGCCGCCAAGCAGGCCGGTCGCGACGGCTGGGTCGGGATCGAAATCGAGGGCGAAGCGCCGGTCGGCGCCGACCTGCTGCGTGCGCCGCAGGCGCTGTTCGCCGCCGGCCGCCTGCGGGTCGAAACCTCGCTGCCGCGCGACGCCGTGCATGCGGCGCTGGCCGGCCACGACGCACCCGGCGTCGCGCGCGCCGGCGATCGCCGACCGGTGCGCTGAGCGTCGTCACCCTGGTTCGCGGTGGACGGCGGCGCCGTGGCGACGACGACTGAGTCCGCACGAAAACCTTCGCGACGATCGCGCATCCGAAACATGACCACGCCGTTGCAACTGCGGCCTACAGTCGCTCGGCAATGCCGGGCATTCTTGGCCTTAACGCAACCGTCCGTGGTAACGGCGGAGAACCCAGGCACGTTCACGAGCCAGCACATCGTGCGTAGGGTGCAATGAGCGCAGCGAATTGCACCGCCTCGATGGGGCCGGTGCAATTCGCTGCGCTCATTGCACCCTACCCGTTACTCGCTGCGCGCTGGCCGGGCCCACAGAACCGGGCAGCTATCGGCCGCAGATCAGGATCGGCGAATAATCCCGGGCACTATGCCCAAGTGGTTGACATTCAGTACTTGAAACAGCACCATTCGAGGACGAAAAGTACTGAAAGGTGGGATCGTGGACAACGTCCTGACCGTCGCTGAACTCAAGCGCCGCGGCATGGCGGCCATTGAGGAAGGGCTCCAGCGAGGGCCGCTGCGCATCCTCAAGCGGAATCGTCTGGCCGCCGTGGTGCTTTCCGAAGACCAGTACCGGCGGCTCACGGGCGAACAATCCGGTGGCGTGCAGGGCTTGACCGCAGTCCAGTGGCTGCTGACGCAGCCGGCGACGGGCGAGCGCAGCAAGGCGGACCTCGGCGCGAGACTGGCGGGCGAGCGCGACTGGTGATTGCGTTCCTCGATGCCAGTGCGTTGATCTATCGGATGGAAGGCGTGGAGGCCCTGGCGACATCGGTGACGGCGGAACTCGCCCGCATCGCCAAACGCCACCCTGGTGTTCGCCTTGCCGCCAGCCGCCTGACCTGGCTCGAGTGTCGCGTCAAGCCGATGAAGGACAACAACGGCGCGCTGCTCGCGCAGTACGACGCGTTCTTCGATCGGCCTGACTTGATCTGGGTGGAGCTGACCCGCGACGTGGTGGAACTCGCGGCGGCGATTCGAGCACGCCACGGACTGCGCACGCCTGACGCCCTTCAGGCCGCGTCGTGCCTCCAACTGGGCCAGGCGCACGTCATGCTCACGGGCGACGCGACGTTCCAACGCGTTGCCGGGTTGAACGTCGTCCTGATTCAGTGAGCGCGTAGGGCGGGGCGTGCGCGAGGCGCCGCCGCGGTTCAGCGCATCGTGCCGCGCAGCGCCGGAAGTCCGGGGAACGTGGCCTCGAACGCATCGCCCGGCCGCAGCGGCCCCACGCCCGCCGGGGTGCCGGTGAACACCAGGTCGCCGGGGGCCAGCGTGTACAGCCGCGACAGCGCGGCGAGGATCTCCGGCACCTTGAAGATCATGGTCGCGATGTCGGCGCGCTGGCGCTCGACGCCGTTGATCGACAGCGCCAGTTCGCCCGCCGCGGGATGGCCGATCGCGGCGGCCGGCGCGATCGGTGCGATCGGCGCCGAGGCGTCGAAACCCTTCGCCGTGTCCCAGGGGTTGCCCTTGGCCTTGGCCGCGGCCTGCAGGTCGCGGCGCGTGAGGTCGAGGCCGACCGCATAGCCGAACACATGGTCCAGCGCGCGCGCCGGATCGATATCGGTGCCGCCGCTGGCGAGCGCGATCACCAGTTCGACCTCGTGGTGCAGGTTGGTCGTCGCGGGCGGGTAGGGCGCGTCGGCGTGCGGCCACGCGGCGTCGGCCGGCTTCATGAAGAAGGTCGGCACCTCGCGGTCGACGACGCTGCCCATCTCCTTGGCGTGTTCGGCGTAGTTGCGGCCGACGCAGTAGATGCGGTGCACGGGAAAGCGCGCGTCGGTGCCGGCGACAGGCACTGAAGGAACGCCGGGGACAGGGATCACGAACTCAGCGGTCATCGCGGTTCCGAGCAGGCAGGCGAGCAGCGATTATAGAGGGGCATGCACCCTGTCCCAGGAGCGAGCCCGATGCCGCGCCACGAACCAGCGGCGGGAGCCGCTTCAGCGGCGACGGAGGGCGGGTTGGTGTCGCAAGCAGCATCGCCGGCGCAGCCGGCTCCCACAACCCGACCCGACGCCATCGCAAGTTGCGCAAGGCCGCCACCGGGCTGTCAGGGACCACGCCGCGTTGACGCATGCGGCCCGGCCGCCGTGTCGCGTCCGGGCCGCATGACCTGTGTCACCTTGCCCCGGTGATGGGCCGCCCTTACGGTCACCGCGTCCCGACGTCACGCTGTGCCACACTTCGCGCCCCGTAATCCCCAGTCCAAGCTTGCCGTGGAAAAGTCCGACCTCCTGAACCAGCTGCGCATCGACCGCAGCGCCCCGGCCGCCGCGCCGGCCTCCACCCGCACCCCGCTGGTGCTCGGCGGCGTGATGGCCGCGCTGGTGCTCGGCGGCGTGGGCGTGTGGCTGTTCGCGCGCGACGGCGCGCTGGCGGTCGAGACCCGGCCGGTGCGCGCGATCGCCTCGGCGCCGGTGCAGGCCTCGGTGCTCGATGCCACCGGCTACATCACCGCGCGGCGCCTCGCCACCGTGTCGGCCAAGGTCACCGGACGGGTCAAGACGCTGTCGATCGAGGAGGGCATGCGGGTGGAGGAAGGCCAGGTGCTGGCCACCCTCGACGCCACCGACGAGCAGGCGGCGCGCGCGCTGTCGGCCGCGCGCCTCGACGCCGCGCGCTCGCAGCTGGCCGAGATCCGCGCCAACCTCGCCAACGCCGAGCGCGAGGCCAAGCGCCAGGACGACCTCGTCGCGCGCAAGCTCGCCAGCGCGCAGGCCGCCGATGCCGCGCGCACGACCGTGGCCGCGCTGCGCGCGCGCCTGGCCAGTGCCGAACGCGAGGTGGTGGTCGCCGAGCGCTCGCTGGCGATCGCCGACCTCGACCTCGACAACACCATCGTGCGCGCGCCGTTCGCCGGCGTGGTCACGGTCAAGGCCGCCCAGCCGGGCGAGATCATCTCGCCGCTGTCGGCCGGTGGTGGCTTCACACGCACCGGCATCGGCACGATCGTGGACATGGATTCGCTGGAGATCCAGGTCGACGTCAACGAGAACTTCATCAACCGCGTGATGCCCGGCCAGCCGGTGGAGGCGACGCTGAACGCCTATCCCGACTGGAAGATCCCCGCCGAGGTGATCGCCATCATCCCCACCGCCGACCGCAGCAAGGCGACGGTGAAGGTGCGCATCGCGCTGAAGGAAAAGGACGCCCGCATCGTGCCCGACATGGGCGTGCGGGTGGCTTTCCTGGAAGAGCGCAAGGCGGATGCGGCGCCGGCCGAGGCGCCGAAGGGCGTGCTGGTGCCGCGCGCCGCGCTGCGCCGCGAAGGCAGCGAGGACGTGGCCTACGTGCTGGCGGATGGCCGGCTGGCGCGGCGCGTGGTGCAGGTCGGCGCGCTGACCGCCGGCGAGGCGCGGCAGGTGCTCGACGGCGTGGCGGCCGGCGAGCGCGTGGTGGTCGCGCCGGCCGATGGGCTGGCCGATGGCGCGCCAGCCGCCGAGAAAACGCCCTGAGCGGGCGGGCATCGAACACGACGAGGAAGCGACGATGAGCGCGATGGTGGAAGTCCGCAACGTGTCCAAGGTCTACGCGCGCGGCGCGCAGCAGGTGTCGGTGCTCGATGGCCTGACGCTGTCGATCGCGTCCGGCGATTTCGTGGCCCTGATGGGACCTTCGGGCTCGGGCAAGACGACCCTGCTCAACCTGATCGGCGGCCTCGACCAGCCCACCCGCGGCGAGGTCTGGGTGGGCGGCACGCGGATCGACAACCTGTCCAGCGGCGCGCTGGCCAAGTGGCGCGCGGCGCACGTCGGCTTCGTGTTCCAGTTCTACAACCTGATGCCGGTGCTGAGCGCGATCAAGAACGTCGAACTGCCGCTGCTGCTGACCAAACTCGGCAGCGCGGAGCGCCTCAAGCGCGCGCAGGTGGCGCTGCAACTGGTCGGGCTGACCGACCGCGGCAACCACAAGCCGAAGGAGCTCTCCGGAGGTCAGGAGCAGCGCGTGGCGATCGCGCGCGCGCTGGTGTCCGACCCGCAGATCCTGGTCTGCGACGAGCCCACCGGCGACCTCGACCGCAAGACCGCCGACGAGATCCTCACCCTGCTGCAGACCCTCAACCGCGAATTCGGCAAGACCATCGTGATGGTCACCCACGACCCCAAGGCCGCGGAGTACGCCAAGTACACCCTGCACCTCGACAAGGGCACGCTGGCCGAGCAGGCGGCGGCCTGAGCGCGGGCCGTCCGGGAGAACTCGCATGAGCTACTTCGGCTTCATCTGGGCCAGCCTCTGGCGCAAGAAGACGCGTGCGGCGTTCACCATCCTGTCGCTGCTGTGCGCCTTCCTGCTGTTCGGTCTGCTGCAGAGCATCGGTGCGTTCTTCACCGCCGGCGCGGACTTCGTCGGCGCCTCGCGCCTGATCGTGCAGTCGCGGGTGTCGTTCACCGATTCGCTGCCGGTGCGCCTGATGCCGCAGATCGAGCGCGTGCCGGGCGTGGCCGCGGTGCACCACGACCAGTGGTTCGGCGGCGTGCTCGGCGAGAACACCCAGGCCTTCGCCTTCGCGTCCAACCCGCGCACGCTGCGCGTGGTCTATCCCGAGTGGGTGATGCCCGAGGAGCAGTGGCAGGCCTTCGCCAACACCCGCACCGGCGCCATCATCGGCCGCATCATCGCCGACCAGTACGGCTGGAAGGTCGGCGACAAGCTGCCGCTGAAGTCGAACATCTTCCCGCAGAAGGACGGGTCGATGGCGTGGGAGTTCGACATCGTCGGCATCTTCGACGGCAAGGACGAGACCTGGCAGCGCCAGACCTCGCAGATCTTCGTCAACTGGGACTACTTCAACGAGGCCAACCAGTTCGGCGAAGGCAACGCCGGCGTGTTCGTGGTCAAGTTGGTGGACGTCAACCAGGCCGACGAGGTCGCGCAGGCCATCGACCAGTTGTTCCTGAACTCGCCGGACGAGACCAAGACGCAGAGCGAGAAAGACTTCAACAAGGGCTTCTTCGCGCAGATCGGCGACATCGGCCTGATCGTGCGCCTGATCCTGCTGGCGGTGTTCTTCACCATCGTCATCCTGACCGGCAACACGATGGCGCAGGCGGTGCGCGAGCGCATCCCGGAGATGGCGGTCCTGAAGACGCTGGGTTTCAGCAACGGCCAGGTGACCGCGCTGGTGGTGGCGGAAGCCCTGCTGCTGTGCCTGATCGGCGGCCTGCTCGGCATGTCGCTGTCGACGCTGGCGATCTCCGGCATGGCCAAGGCCGCGCCGGCGTTCTTCGGCGCGTTGGCGCCCGACCCCACCATCTGGCTGCAGGCGATCGCCGCGATGCTGCTGCTCGCGCTGGTGGTCGGCCTGCCGCCCGCGCTGCGCGTGGCGCGGCTGAAGATCGTCGACGCACTGGCCGGCCGCTGAGCGACCACCGAGGAACCACGCCATGCTCAAGCAGATCCTGCAGATCGTCCTGATCAACCTGCGCAGCATCCCGCAGCGCCTGGGTCTCTCCTTGGTGATCGTGGTCGGCATCGCCGGCGTGGTCGGCGTGTTCACCGCCCTGTTCGCCATGACCCAGGGCATCGCCGCCGCCTTCGGCCAGGCCGGCGATCCGCGCAACGTCATGGTGCTGCGCGGCGGCTCGCAGGCGGAACTGAACTCCTCGATCACGCTGGAAACCCTGCAGATCGCCGAACGTGCGCCCGGCGTGCGTCGCGACGACCAGGGACGGCCGCTGGCCGCGGGCGAGATCCTGGTGATCGCCGAACTGCCGAAGAAGGGCCAGACCCTGGGCGCCAACGTGACCCTGCGCGGCGTCACCCCGGCGGCGTTCCCGCTGCGCGCAAACCTGAAGATCGTCGATGGCCGCGCGTTCACGCCGGGCCTGCAGGAACTGATCGTCGGCCGCGGGGCGGCGACCCAGTTCGAGGGACTCGAGGTCGGACGCACGGTGCGCCTGCGCGGAGCCGACTGGACCGTGGTCGGGATGTTCGAGTCCGGCGACGCCTTCGAGAGCGAGATCTGGACCGACGGCGCGACCGCGCAGACGGCCTGGGGACGCAACGGCTTCTCGACCGCGCTGGTCGGCCTGGAGAGCGTCGACGCGCTGCCCACGTTCGAGGCGGCGCTGAAGGCCGACCCGCGGGTCAATGTCGAGGTCAAGCGACAGGTCGACTACTTCACCGAGCAGACCCAGCAGACCTCGCGCGGCATCACCATCCTCGGCACCGTGGTCGCTTTCATCATGGGTCTCGGCGCGATCTTCGCCGCGCTCAACACCATGTACGCCGCGGTCTCGGCGCGCACGCGCGAGATCGCCACCCTGCGCGCGATCGGGTTCTCGCCGCTGCCGGTAGTGGCCTCGGTGCTGGCCGAGGCGATGCTGCTGGCCCTGGCCGGTGGGCTCGCGGGCTCGCTGCTGGCCTACCTGTTCTTCAACGGCATGACCGTAAGCACGCTGGGCGGCAGTTTCACCCAGCTGGTGTTCCAGTTCCGCGTCACCGGTTCGCTGGTCCTCACCGGGGCGATCATCGCGCTGGCGATCGGTTTCGTCGGCGGGTTGTTCCCCGCGGTGCGCGCCGCCCGCCTGCCGGTGACCACCGCGCTGCGCGCGGCCTGAGTCCACGGCGCAGCCGCTGTAGGAGCGCTGCGTGCAGCGCGACCACCGTGCCGCAAGCTTGAACAGCTCGCGGCGCACGCGCCGCTCCGACAAGGCGCAGGGTGCAATGAGCGCACGCGAATTGCACCCTGCATTCCTCGCGGCCCATGCGCCGCGGCTGCGGAGCTCGCGCGCACGGCACGTGGGGCGTTGATGTAGGAGCGCGCTTGCGCGCGATCGGCGGGTCGGATCCTGCGGCGTGTCCGAGGTTGCGGTCGCGCGCAAGCGCGCTCCTACGACATGTCGCGAACCGGCAGGGGCGTGTAGGGTGCGATGAGCGCACGCGAATGGCGCCCTGCATCCCACGCGGCGCACGCGCCGCGGCTGCGACGCCCGCGCGCTCGGCACGTGGGGTGCTGATGTAGGAGCGCGCTTGCGCGCGATCGGCGGGTCGGCTCCTGCGGCGCGTCCGAGGTTGCGGTCGCGCGCAAGCGCGCTCCTACGACATGTCGCGAACCGGCAGGGGCGTGTAGGGTGCGATGAGCGCACGCGAATGGCGCCCTGCATCCCACGCGGCGCACGCGCCGCGGCTGAGAAGCCCGCGCGCTCGGCACGTGGGGTGCTGATGTAGGAGCGCGCTTGCGCGCGATCGGTGGGTCGGATCCTGCGGCGCGTCCGAGGTTGCGGTCGCGCGCAAGCGCGCTCCTACGGCATGTCGCGAACCGGCAGGGTCGTGCAGGGTGCAATGAGCGTACGCGAATTGCACCGCTCCGATCATCGCGGTGCAATTCGCTGCGCTCATTGCACCCTGCACAAGATGGTGGTTCCGGGCATGCATGGCGACACTGCCGCCGGGCCTCAGGCCTCGTAGAACCGATCCAGCGCCTGCTCGGCCTCGCTGCGTTCGTAGGAACCGAGTTTGCGCGCGGCGGCGCGGTAGCGCTCGATGAGCGCGGCGTCCTTGGGCATGCGCGCGGCGAGTTCGACCAGCACCAGGCGCGCCTCGTAGTCGGAATCGATGCCGGACACGGCGTCGATCACCGCGCCGCAGTTGGCCGGCGAGGGCTGCATCGCGGCGACCAGGGCGACCAGGGCCTCGCGCGTCTCGTAGTCGCTGTCGATGCCGGCGGCGGACTGCGCGTAGGCCGCGACCAGCGGTTCGCCCTGGCCGGCCTGCGCGGCCGCGGCGGTGAGTGCGAGGCGCCGCTCGTAGTCGGAGTCGATGCGCTGCGTGGAGGCCAGCAGGCGTGCCAGCGCCGCGTCGTCGAGGTTGATCGCCTTCGCCAGTTCCTCCAGCGCGACGCGGTGTTCGTAAGAGGAGTCGGCCTGGTCGAGCGCGGCAATCCAGCTCTCCGCGACCTGCGGCGCGTCGCGCAGCGCGGGGATCGCCGACTCCAGCAGCACGCGCCGCTCGTAGTCCGATTCGATCGCGGCGGCGATGCCGTGCAATGCCTGTTGCTGCGCCGCGGCCAGCGTCTCGTGCGCCAGCAGCGCCTCCAGCGCGCGCCTCCGCTCGTAGTCGCTGTCCATCGTCGACACCAGTGCGATCGCGCGGTCCTGCTGGCCGGCGTCCAGCGTTGCCTGCTCGGCGAGCACGCTGAGATAGGTGACGCGCACCCAGTCGGAGCCGATCCGCCCGGCCTCGTCGAGCACAGCCGGCGCGCCGCCGCGGGCGAGGATGCGCGCGGTGCGGCGTTCGGCGTCGATGCCCGTGGCGCGCAGGAAGGCGGGAATGGCGCGCCCGAGCCAGGCACGCGCGGCGCCATCGTCGGCCACCGCGACGCCGTCGACCTGGAAGGTGCGCACGATGCGGCCGTCGCCTTCCTCGAAGCGCACGCGGCGCGTCACGCCCTCGTGCTGTTCCTCGATCTCCAGCCAGCCGTCCAGGGTCGACAGGTCGTCTTCGGCGAGGTTGAACGAGAAGTCGCCGCGCGCCTTGGCATCCAGCGCGTAGCCGCCACCGCGCAGCGAGACGGTGGTGGTGCGGCCGAAGAACGGCATCTCCACCACCGAGGTCGTGCCACGCAACGGCGCCGGCGGGAACGGGGCGTCCGCGGGCGCGGGCGGGGCCGGCGCCGTCGGTGCCGATGGTGGCGGCTGCGGTGGCTGCGGATCGCCGAACACCAGGTGCGGCGTGGCGGCGGCCACGCCGCCGAGCACGGCGACGATGGCGAGGCGGCGCAGGGCGCCGAAGGCGGGTGCAGGCATGGGCGTTTCCTCGATCAGGCGGCGCACGCGTTCGACCAGCGGCGAGTTCGCCGCGGCCATCGGCACCGCGAAGGCGGGGGTGGACAGGCCGCGCCCGTGGGCGAGGCAGTGGGCGAGGCATTCGGCCAGCGCGCGTGGATTGCCGGTGGTGCGCGCGGCCCAGTCGTCGCACTGCAGTTCGGCGAGTTCGTCGAGGCGGCGGCGCGCCAGCGCCGACAGCGGCGTCGGCAACAGACCGCCCACCGCGCGGGTGGCGAGCCGCCACTGCGGATCGCGTCGCGCGAGATGGGCGATTTCGTGGGCCAGCATCGCGCCGCGCTGCGCATCGTCCAGCGCCTGCGCGCTCCAGGCCGGCACGCCGATGCAGTCCGGCGCGACCGCCACCGGCGATGCCAGCGCGGGATCCTCGGCGAGGCTGACGCGGGGCAGTCCGGCGCGACGCGCCATCCAGGCCGCGCGATGCACCAGCGCGCGATCCGGTGCCGGCAGCGCGGCGAGCCGACGACGCAGGCGATGCAGCCGAGCCAGCGCCAGCACACTACCCGCGAGAGCGAGCGCCAGCCATGCGATGGCAACGAACAATGGAACGCGCGGATCGCTCGCCACGGCCGCGAGCGCTGCGGTCGGTCCCGCATCGCCAACCTGCGCGACGGGCATGCGCGCGCCTTCGCGCGGTGCGGAGACGGGGGCGGCCTCGGCCGCGCGCGGCGTCGGCGCGGCGGCCGTCGTGTGCAACGTCGGCGCGGCGGGACGCGACGCGGGCGCCGCAGCGGTGCTTTCGGCGGCCGAAGCCGCTGGCCCCAGCGCGACCCGCAACCCGCCGCGGTCGACGCACAGCGCGATCGCCGCGGTGAACA
>JAJTHZ010000216.1 GCA_021299185.1 Lysobacteraceae bacterium
CTACGTGGGGTGCGAAGGGCAACGTGCGGTCGTAGGAGCCCGCTTGCGGGCGACCGCAACGCCGGGCGCTTGCTGCGGCATGCGGGTGGCGGTCGCGCGCAAGCGCGCTCCTACGTGAGGTGCGAAGGGCAACGTGCGGTCGTAGGAGCCCGCTTGCGGGCGACCGCAACACCGTGCGCTCGCCGCGGCATGCGGGTGGCGGTCGCGCGCAAGCGCGCTCCTACGTGAGGTGCGAAGGACAACGTGTGGTCGTAGGAGCCCGCTTGCGGGCGACCGCAACGCCGGGCGCTTGCCGCGGCATGAGGGTGGCGGTCGCGCGCAAGCGCGCTCCTACGTGGGGTGCGAAGGGCAACGTGTGGTCGTAGGAGCCCGCTTGCGGGCGACCGCAACGCCGGGCGCTTGCCGCGGCGTGCGGGTGGCGGTCGCGCGCAAGCGCGCTCCTGCGCGGAAAGGCGAGAAGCTTCGCGCGTACGTCGTGCGGAAGCGGGCGCCGGCCGTGGCCGGCGCCCTGGCGATCACCAGCGGCGATCGCGGTAGTAGTGGTGGTGGTGCACCACGCGACGCGGCGGCGCGTAGTAGCGGCGGCTGTGCCAACGCGGCCGGTCACGGTAGACGACGACTTCGCGGCCACCGTAGTAGCCGCCACCGTAGTATCCGCCGTCGTAGTAGCGATCGCCCCGGTAGCCACCGTAGTAGCCGCGGTCGTAGCGGCTGTCGTAGCGATAGCCGCCGCGACGCCAGCCGTCGTCATCGTCCGCCAGGGCCGCACCTGCGGCCAGACCGAGCAACAGGCCGCCGACCAGGTAGGCATCGCGATGGGGACGATCGCGGCGATCGTGGCGATGGTCGTAGCGGTGGTCGTACCAGCCGCGGTCGTAGCGGCCACCGGCGAACGCGGCCGTGGAGCCGATCGCGAGCACGAGGCCGAGGGTCAGGACGAGCAACTTGCGCATGGCGGATCACCTCGCGTTCGCGGCGCAACACGATCGGCGCCGGTCGAGGATCATCCTAAGCCCGGCGCCTTAACCCGACCCCAATCCCCGGCGGCCGTTGGCGTCCGTTCAGGGCCAGAGGTTGCGGCTGCCGTGGTCGACCACGGGGGTTGCCGCACCCGGGTAGGCGTTTCCACGGCCGTCGTTGCGGCGCGCATTCACGGCGAACCAGATCCCGATCGGCGCCGAGAAATGGTTCTCGTGCAGCCGGTTGGACGCTGCAATCCCGGCGACCAGGCCACCGCCGGCGCCGACCAGCGCGCCGAGGGGCGCGGCTTCGATCCGGTTGCCGATGATCTGGTTGTCGAACGCGTCGAGCCGCAGGGCGCCGGTGCGCGAATCGTAGTGCGCCGGCCAGACATAGACGCCGGTCGAGACATCCGCGAGCTCGTTGCCGAGCACTTCGTTGGCGGACCCGGCCGCGATGTAGATGCCCGTCCCGATCATGACGCCACCCACCGACGATATGCCGCGGCCGGCGTGGCGGTTGTTGCCGACCAGGTTGCGCGAAGCGGCGACGTACACGCCGTCGGTGACGCCCTTGAACGAATTGTCGACGACGATGTTGTGCTGCGCGTGCTCGCCCTCGATCCATGCGCCCTGCATGCCGCAATTCGGGTCACCTTCCATATCGTTCGCGGAGATCTCGTTGGAGTACGCCTTGCGGCCGCGGGCCGGCGCATCGAACACCACGACGCCGAAGTCGGCCTGCCGAATGCGATTGGCGTGGATGCGGGCCTTCGACCCGCCCTCGGTCGAGACCGCGATCGGCACGTCCACGAAGTCGATCCCGCGGACCTCCAGGAGATCGGCGTCCAGCGCGCGAACCCCTGCGTGATCGAAGGACACGGGCCAGCGGCAGCCGAGGCCCGAGATCGTGCCCGGGCCGGTGATGGTGACGCTGTCCGCGCTTTCGACCAGCACGCCGACCGAGCGGGCACTGACTGCATGGCCGCCGAGGTCGAGCACGATGCCCGGGGTGTCGATGCGCAGCGCATACGGGTGGTGCGGGCAGTGCAGGTCGCTGGACAGCAGGGTGCTGCTGGTCAGCGTGTCGCCGCAGTTCTGCGCCGCCGCTTCGCCGCCAGCGAGGGCGAGCGCAGCCGCGGCGAGGCGGATGACGGAACGGAACTCCATGGCAGTGACTCAAGCGGCCGCGGAATCGCGGCGATGCAGTACTGGATTACGCGGACCGCCGCGCGGTCCTATCAGGCGGACTCGCCGAACAGATCGCCCTGTGGCGGCGGCGCGTCGGGATGGCGGAACAGGCTGGTGTCGAGCGCCAGCGTCCCGCGCGGCAGGTAGTCCAGCCGCTTCACGGCCACGTCGAAGCGACGCTTGAGGATCTCGGCGAACACGCCTTCGCCGCGCATGCGGGTGCCGAAGCGCGGGTCGTTGTCGGCGCCGCCGCGCATCTGCTGGATCAGGCTCATCACGTGGTGCTGGCGCTCCGGCAGGTGCGCGGCCAGCCACTCGCGGAACAGGTCCTTGACCACGTGCGGCAGCCGCACGACGGTGTAGCTGGCGCGGGTGGCGCCCGCGTCGCGGCACACCTCGAGGATTTCCTCCAGGTCCTGGTCGGTCACGCGCGGGATCACCGGCGCGACGAACACGCCGACCGGCACGCCGGCGGCGGCCACGCGGCGGATCGCCTCCACGCGGCGGTGCGGCGCGGTGGCGCGCGGCTCGAGGCGGGCCGCGAGGCCGTTGTCCAGCGTGGTCACCGAGACGAACACATGCACCAGGTTCTTCGCCGCCATCGGTGCCAGCAGGTCGAGGTCGCGCTCGACCAGCGCGCCCTTGGTGACGATGGTCAGCGGATGGTCGCAGGCCGCGAGCACCTCGATCACCTCGCGCGTGATGCGCTGGCGACGCTCGATCGGCTGGTAGGGGTCGGTCGCGGCACCGAGGTTGATCGGGCGCGCCTCGTAGCCGGGCCGGCCCAGTTCGCGGCGCAGCAGTTCGGCGGCGTTGGCCTTGGCGAACAGCTTCGTCTCGAAGTCGAGGCCGGGGCCGAGGTTGAGATATGCGTGGGTCGGCCGCGCGTAGCAGTACACGCAGCCGTGCTCGCAGCCGCGGTACGGATTGATCGACTGCTCGAACGGGATGTCCGGCGAATCGTTGCGGGCGATGATCGACTTCGCGCGCTCGACGGTCACCTCGGTGGCCGGCTTCGACGCGTCTTCATCGCGCTCCCAGCCGTCGTCGAAGGCCTCGCGGCGGGTGGACTCGAAGCGACCTTCC
Source organism: Lysobacteraceae bacterium (assembly GCA_021299185.1). Classification (GTDB taxonomy): domain Bacteria; phylum Pseudomonadota; class Gammaproteobacteria; order Xanthomonadales; family Ahniellaceae; genus UBA4656. Next base: position 3,237 of record JAJTHZ010000216.1, read on the forward strand.
GGGTTGCTCGCGGTGCCACGGCCCTTCAGGTGGGCGATCACGCGCGGCGTGCCGACGAACTCCGCGCCCGCCGCGCCGTGCGCCAGGCCGAGGCCGAAGGGAGACTTGGGGACGGAGGCCATTGCGCTCCAACGGTTCTATGCCGCGAGTGTACGCGCCCGCCGGCTTGCAAGCCACTGTTTCAGTGCGGGAAAACAGCTTGCTGCCACGATGTCGCGCGGCCGGGCCGCGGTGCCGGCGCTGCGATCCATACCGGCATATCCCTGGGCCCGCCACGAAACCGATCCGCTCCGGCCTGCCCGTCGTTCTCGCCGCACCCGTGCTGGCGCCCGGGAACATGGCCTTGGTCCTCGATGCCTCGGGCTCGAGGTGGGGCCGGATCGGCGCGCGGTGCAAGGTTGCGATTGCGCGGGAGGCGGTGGGCCGCCTCGCCGCCGAGGCGATCCGGTCGATCCGATCGGCGGGTCGCCCGCGGCCGTCGCCGCCAGGGCGAGAGCCACGACATCGAGACCCTGCTTTCGCCGGGACCGCAGGACCGCGCGACGTCCACCGTCGCGCTGCACCGCCTCCAGCCGCTCGGCAGCACGCCGCCTGCACGCCCGTCGGCGCGGCATTGCATTTCGGGACCCCCAAAAAAGTTGACCCCGGCTCTTGGGGGGAGAGCCGGGGCCGGGGGGTGGAAGCGGCCTGGGGAGGGACCGTCTTCCGGGGTCACACTCAGGGGGGAGTTGAGTGTTGACGAGGGTCGCGCTTGGGGGGAGTTGCGACCCGTAGCGTTAGATGGGGCACGCTGCGGGAAGTTCAAGCCTCGCGCGAATTGGTTTATCTCCGATTTAGTTTCGACCCCGGATCACGGAACTTGAACTTTTCCGCAACTTCCGGATAACGAATCAAGCCCTCAGTGCGCGCGATCCCAGTTCGGGCCGCGTCCGACGTCGACCTCGAGCGGCACCTGGAGTGCCGCAGCGGCAGCCATGCGGGACCGCAGCCCCTCGACCACCTCGTCCACCGCGTCGTCGCGCACTTCGAGCACGAGTTCGTCGTGCACCTGGAGGATCATCGCAGCGCGACCGTGAATCCGGCGTAACCAGTCGTCGACCACGATCATCGCGCGCTTGATGATGTCGGCCGCGGTGCCCTGCATCGGCGCGTTGATCGCCGCGCGCTCCGCGCCGGCACGCGCGGCCTGGCTGCGCGCGCGGATCTCGGGCAGGTACAGCCGGCGGCCGAACACGGTTTCGACATAGCCGTCGTTGCGCGCCTTCTCGCGCACCGAATCCATGAAGGCGCGCACGCCGGCGAAGCGCGCGAAGTAGAGGTCCATGTACTCCTGCGCCTCGTGGCGCGGGATGCCCAGCTGCCGCGAAAGCCCGTGCGCGCTCATGCCGTACATCAGGCCGAAGTTGATCGCCTTGGCGGCGCGGCGCTGGTTGGCATCCACCGCCTCGGGTGTGACGCCGAACACCTCGGCGGCGGTGGCGCGATGCACGTCGAGGCCCTCGCGGAAAGCGCGCGTCAGGCCCGGGTCGCCCGACAGGTGCGCCATGATGCGCAGCTCGATCTGCGAATAGTCCGCGGCCACGATGGTCCAGCCCGGCGGCGCGACGAACGCCGTGCGGATGCGCCGGCCCTCCTCGGTGCGGATCGGGATGTTCTGCAGGTTGGGATCCGAGGACGACAAGCGCCCGGTCGCGGCCACCGCCTGGTGGAAGGACGTGTGCACGCGGCCATCGTCGGGGTTGACCATCTCCGGCAGCTTCTCGGTGTAGGTGCCGACCAGCTTCGCCAGCATGCGGTAGTCGAGGATCAGCTTCGGCAGCGGATGCTCGTCGGCCAGTTCGGCCAGCGCGTCCTCGTTGGTGGACGGCTGGCCGGTGGGCGTGCGGTTGCGGATCGGCAGGCCCAGTTCCTGGAACAGCACCTGCTGCAGCTGCTTGGGCGAGTCGAGGCTGAACGTGTGGCCCACGGCCTCGTAGGCCTGCTGGGTCAGCGCGTGCATGCGCTCGCGCAGGGCGTGGCTCTGGCGCTTGAGCTCCGCCACATCCACCAGCACGCCGCGCCGCTCCATCCGCGCCAGCACCGGCACCAGCGGCATCTCGATGTCGCTGAACACCTCGCGCAGCGTGGGCACGGATTCGAGCTTGGGCCACAGCGCGCGGTGCAGGCGGAAGGTGATGTCGGCGTCCTCGGCCGCGTATTCGCCTGCGCGCTGCACGTCGACCTGCGAAAAGCTGATCTGCTTGGCGCCCTTGCCGGCCACGTCCTCGTAGTGGATGGTCTGCTCGCCGAGATAGGTGTCGGCGAGCGAATCCATGTCGTGCCGGGTGGCGGTGGCGTTCCAGACGTAGGACTCCAGCATGGTGTCGAAGGCATACCCCTGCATCGCGATGCCATAGTTGGCGAGCACGTGCATGTCGTACTTGCCGTGCTGGCCGATCTTGGGCCTCACCGGGTCCTCCAGCAGGGGCTTGAGCGCCGCCAGCACCGCCGCGCGGTCGAGCTGCGCCGGCGCGCCGGTGTAGTCGTGCGCCAGCGGCACGTAGGCCGCGCGGCCGGGCTCGCACGAGAACGACACGCCGACGATCTGCGCGCGGTGGGCGTCGAGCGAGGTGGTCTCGGTGTCGAAGGCGAACACCTCGGCGGCGCGCAGGCGTTCGAGCCAGGCGTCGAACGCGGGCTGATCGAGGATGAGGTCGTAGTGGCGTTCCGGCTTTGGGGGGCGGCCAACGGGTGCCGGCGCTGAAGCGGGCGCGTCGGGAAGCGCGTCGGACTGCCTCGGCTTCGAATCGGATCCGGCGACGCTGCCCTCGATTTCCTTCAACGCCTGGACGAAGCCATAGCGCAGGTAGAGCTCGCGCAGGCGCGAGGCGTCCGGCTCCCGTCGGTTGAGCTGGCGCGGCCCCAGCGGCAGGTCGACGTCGGTGCGGATGGTGGCGAGCTGCTTGGACAGCGGCAGCTTCGGCAGCGCCTCGCGCAGGTTCTCGCCGATCTTGCCGCCGACCTTGTCCGCATTGGCGATCACGTTCTCCAGCGTGTCGAATTCGGCCAGCCACTTGGCCGCGGTCTTCGGCCCGCACTTCTCGACGCCGGGGATGTTGTCGATGCTGTCGCCCTGCAGGGCGAGGAAATCGGTGATGCGCTCCGGCGGCACGCCGAACTTCTCGATCACGCCCTTGCGGCCGGTGACCGTGTTGGTCATGGTGTTGACCAGCGTGACGTGCGGGCCGACCAGTTGCGCGAAGTCCTTGTCGCCGGTGGAGATCAGCACCTCCATGCCCTCGCCCGCCGCGCGCACGGCGAGCGTGCCGATCACGTCGTCGGCCTCGACCTCGGGCACACGCAGCAAGGGAATGCCCAACGCCTCGACGATCGCGATCATCGGCTCGACCTGGGCCTTGAGGTCGGGCGGCGTCGGCGGGCGATTGGCCTTGTAGTCGGGATAAAGCGCGTGACGGAAGTTCTTGCCGCCGGCATCGAGCACGAAGGCGAGGTGCTCGGGCGCCTGCTTGAGCGTCGCGCGCAGCATGTTGACCACGCCGAACAGCGCGCCGGTGGGCTCGCCCTGCGCGTTGGACAGCGGCGGCAGCGCGTGGAAGGCGCGGAACAGATAGGACGAGCCGTCGATCAGGACCAGTTTCTCGCGCGACATGGCTCGGCTCCGGCGGCGGGGCCGACATTCTAGCGGCAGCCCCTCCGCGCCCGACGGACCCGTTCCTACCGCAACCGCCCGCCCCGCCAAGGAAGGCCTGGCGCCGGTGAAGCCGGCCCCGACACTCGATCGAGTGATGGCGAAGGGCCGGAAAAAGCGAAAGCCCGGCGCGAGGCCGGGCTTCCGATGATCCATGTTGCCGGACGATCCCGGCGCGGGGACTCCGCGCCGGGATGCCGCAGGCTCAGCGCGCGGCGGCGCGAAGCTCCGCTGACGCGACGTCGTCGCCGTTGGCGGCCGACTGCCACTGCAACTGCACGCCGGAGGCCGGCACCACCACCCACTCGCTCGCCGCCCACGCGGCGGACTTGCCGGTGCGCTGCGCGAGCCGGGCCTCGACGCGGCCGTCGATGCCGCGCACGAACACGACCACCGTGCTCGCGCCGCGCACGTAGCGCACCGCCTCGACCGGGTGCTTGCCGGTGACCACGCCGGCCAGCGCGCCACCGTCGATCGCCATCGCACTCCAGGCACCCGCCGTGGCCTTTTCGAGGGCCTGCACCGTCGCGCCGGCCTCGAATCCATCCGAGAACACCGGAACCGTCAGCGTCACCGAGCGGCTGTTGTTGCCCGGGACGTTGTCGGGGATGCCGGCCGGCGGCGAGACGGTCACGGTGTTGGTGATCGTCGTCGGCAGCGGATTGGTGCCGAAGGTGCCCTGGGCGTTGATCACCACCGAGCCGTTGGCCGGCAGGTCGACCAGGAAGTTGATCGCCCCGCTGCCCGCCGGCGTCGGGCAGACGCCGCCGCTGATACCCGTGCAGCTCCACGAGTAGCCCGTCAGGCCAGCCGGGATCGCGTTGGCCACCGTGGCGCCGGTGACGCCGGACGGACCGCCGTTGGTGATGGTCATCGTGTAGTTCACCAGGCCGTCGATCACGTTGAACGAGCCGACGATCGCCGCCGACAGGTCGGCGCCCGCCGCCACCGTGATGGTGAAGGTGGTCACCGGCGTGACGTCGACGCCGCCGTTGGCGGTGCCGCCGTTGTCGCGCAGGGCGAGGTTGATCGTCGCCGTGCCGGATGCGCCCGTCAGCAAGTAGCGAAGCGTGCCGTTGGCCTCCACTTCGACATTGGTGACGACGTTGGCCGGGTCGCTGGCCTCGCTCTCCTCGAAGTCGACCGTCTGCGACGACTCGTTGGCCGGGCCGGCGGCGATGGCGGTCGCCCAGTTCGGGACCGTGCGCAGGCCGGTGTTCGGGGCTTCGCTGCGGTTCGGGCCGATCACGTAGGTCGGCACGTCGTTGACCGGCGTGACCGTGACGTCGAACGAGGCGTTGGTCGCCAAGCCGCCACCGTCGGTGACGGTGAGGGTAATCGTCACCGGCCCGCCGTTCGCGTTCGCCGCCGGCGTGACGGTGACGGTGCGGTTCGCACCGCTGCCACCGATCACGATGTTGGCGTTCGGGATCACCGCGGCGTTGCCCGAGGCAGCGGTCACCACCAGGGCGGCCGGGGCCGTCTCGACGTCACCCACGGTCACCGCGAGAGCCGCCGTCGACTGGTCTTCCAGGATCGTCTGGTTGGCCGGGCCGGTGATCGTCGGCGCATCGTTCACCGCACTGACCGTCAGCGTCACCGTGGCCGGCAGCGTGGACTGCAGGGCGCCGTCGTTCACGAAGTAGGTGAACGTGTCGCTGCCCTTGAAGTTGCTGTTCGGCGTGTAGGTGAAGCCACCGTTCGGAGCCAGGGTCAGGGTGCCGGCAGTCGGGCCGGTGCCCAGCACCGCGGTCCAGCCGGACGACGGCGTGTCGATGTCGGTGTCGTTGCCGAGCACGCCGGGGGCAGCGATCGTCAGCGGCTGGTCCTCGGTCACCGTGTAGGTGTCGTTGACCGCCACCGGCGCGTCGTTCACCGCCGTCACCGTGATCGTGACCGTGCCGGGCGCCGAGCTGGCCGCGCCGTCCGTGACGACGTAGGTGAAGGTCTCGGTGCCGTTGAAGTTCGCCGCCGGCGTGTAGCGCAGCAGCGCACCGTCCGGTGCGACCGTGCCACCGCTCGAACCCTGGCTGAACGACTGCACGGACAGCTGCGCCGGCGTGTTGTCGACGTCGGTGTCGTTGAGCAGCACGTTGACCGAGATCGCCGTGTCCTCGGCCGTGGTGGCGCTGTCCGCCACCGCCACCGGGGCGTCGTTGACCGCGGTCACCGTCAGGCTGAAGGTCGCGGTGTTCGAGAACACCGTGCCGTCGTTCACGCGGAAGGTGAAGGAGTCGCTGCCGAAGTAGTCCGCGGCCGGCGTGTAGGTCCAGTTCGGACCGGTGCCGGTCAGCACGCCGTTGGCCGGGCCGGTGACCACCGAGTAGGTCAGCGTGTCGCCGTCGACGTCGCTGGCCGACGCCGTCGCCGCCACCGCGGTGTCCTCGTTGGTGGTCGCCGCGCCATCAGCCGCCACCGGCGCGTCGTTCACCGGGGTGACGTTGATCACCAGGGTGCGCGGCGCGGAGGTGTTGACGTTGGGCGCGGCGCCGTTGCCATTGTCGACCGCGCGCACCTCGAAGGTGGCGCTGCCGTTGGCGTTCGGCGCCGACTCGTAGCTCAGCGTGCCGTTGTTCGCCACCGCGGGCGCGGTGGTGAAGGTCAGCGTGCCGGCGATCTGGGTCACGGTGTACTGCACCAGGGTCTGGCCGTTCTCGTCGGTGGCCGTGTTCGGGCCCGGCTGGAAGGCCGTCGCCCAGTTCGACACCGACTGCGGGCCCGCATCCTCGGCCACGGTCTGGTTGGCGCCACCGGTGAACAGCGGGGCGTCGTTGACCGCGGTGACGAAGTCCACGCGGAAGGTCTGCGTGGTCTGCGCGCCGGGCTGGTCGATCACGGTCACGTTGAACTCCGTGAAGTCCGGATTGACGATGACGCTGTTCTGGTCGGTCGCCGTGGTGAACGTGATCGAGCGCGTGTAGGTCCCGCTGATGCCCTGCGGCGCGACCTGCACGTTGGCGTTCGGGAACAGCGCCTGGTTGCCCGTGGTGGCCACGATGTTGACCGGGTCACCTTCGACGTCGGTCACCGTGATAGTCAACGGGCCGGTGGTCGAGTCTTCGAGCACCGACGGGATGTCGGACGGGAAGACGGTGAAGGTCGGGGCGTCGTTGACCGGGTTGATGGTGAAGGTCACCAGGCCGACGTCGGTCCGCGGGTCGGCGGCGCCATTCGTGGTCCCGTTGTCGCTGACCGTGTACTCGAAGCTCGCGGCGCCGTTGAAGTTCAGCGTCGGCGAGAACGTGATGTTGCCGGCAGCCAGCGAGACCGTGCCACCGACCGGGTTCGCCACCGCAGTGATGGTCAGGGTCTGGCCTGCCTCGTCGGCACCACCGCCACGCAGGTCGTTGGCAACCAGGCTCGCCGCGGTGATCGTGCGATTGCCGGAATCCTCGTCGATCGACGACAGGGCGTCGTCCGTCGCGACCGGGGCATCGTTCACCTCGGTCACCGTCACCGTCACCGTACCGATGTCGGTGCCGCCGTTGCCGTCGCTCACCGTGTAGTCGAACGTGTCGGCGCCGTTGAAATTCGCCGCCGGCGTGTACGTCACCGAGCCGCCCGAGAACGTCACCGCGCCGTTGGCGCCCTGCGTCACCGCAGACACCACCAGCGTGTTGCCTTCCACATCGGTGTCGTTCGTCACCACGTTGACCGTCTGTGCGTTGTCCTCGGTCGTCGCCAGCGTGTCGTCCACCGCCACCGGCGCGTCGTTCACCGCCGCCACCGTGATCGTGAACGTCTGCGTGGTGCTGTCGTCACCACCATTCGCCGTGCCGCCGTTGTCCGTCACCGTCACCGTCACCGTCGCCACGCCCGA
>JAJTHZ010000123.1 GCA_021299185.1 Lysobacteraceae bacterium
AGGCGATCGGCATCCGCCAGCAGTCGCGCGATCGCATCGGGCGCGAACAGGCTCGGCGTGCCGCCGCCGATGAACACCGTGTCGATCCGCCGCCCGGCCGCGAACCCCGCATCGGCGGCGAGATCCGCGCGCAGCGCCGCCAGATAATCGTCCACCGGCAGCGCGCCGGCGCGCTCGTGCGAATTGAAGTCGCAGTACGGGCATTTGCGGACGCACCAGGGGATGTGGACGTAAAGGGACAGCGGCGGCATTCGCGCAGACTAGCGGCTCCAGGCGCTTTCTGGATGCGCGGCACGGAAACTGCCTCCGGCACCCGGTGTGTGCGCCATGGGAGGCGATCACCATGCGTTCGACGCGCATCGCTGTCCGCCTTTCCGTCATGCAGGTCCTGATCGGGAACTGCCTCTACATCTTGCTTTCGCGCTGCCCGCTGCGCGTGGCACTCGACGGTCGTGGGCAGCGGCCGGGCCGCAGCGCCGGGCGACGACTATCCGGACGAGCGTCGCGCCGTGCTCGCGGCGCAGGTTGTCAGGAGCCTCCTGACATCGGGTGGATCGATGGCGGCGGGACTCTGCGACCGTGCGCCACAGCACAACCGGACTGGCGCGACGACGACACACTGGTTTGCAGGCGTCCAGACGGGTTTCGAACGGGAGTCGTTCATGCGCTTACCAAGGATTCTGCTGTGTCCGCTGCTGGCGTTTGCATTCGCGGTGCCGTCGCCAGCCGACGCCGGCCGATTCGATTTCGTGCCAGCGGCATCCGCGGGGCCATCCGGCACGACCGCAGCGCCCGATCTGCTGGTGCGGTTCACCGGCGACGGCGTGGCTCTTGACTCCCAGGCCGACTACACCTTCGATGGAGGGCGCCTCGAGCTGTCGCCGAGCGGCATCGGCGGTGCCCTGTGCTCGGTGATCCCGGGCAACCGCTTGCGTGTGATCGCACCCGTGCGCCTCACCCCGTTTCCGACCACGACCATGGACTTCTGCACCGTTCGTGTGTCCATCCGGGTCGGCGCGGCTCAGGGAACTACGGCGATCGAGCCCGTGCCGGGCGGAGTGTTGTGCGTGACGGCGGAAGGTCAGGAGTACCCGTGCCAGGCAGGCAGCGCCAGCGTTTCCATCGGTCCCGCATCGGGTTCCGCCCGGATTGCCTACTCGCCTTCACCCGGGTCGACGATCACCGCAGTCGCCCGCAAGATCGACATCGCGGCAGACTTCGTGCCCGGTGGTGCGGGCGACTCGATCGTGATCTCACAGTGCTCGACCGCGGGCGACCCCGTGTTCGCCGGGGTCACGACGGTACCGGCGCCGCTGACGTTTGCTGGCTCCGCAGCCTCGAGCGGCCGCATCGAAGTCACGTGCCGCGCGCCGGCGGCAGCGGGAGCCGGTCAACTGTCCTGCGCGCAATCGCTGAACGGGGCCGCGCCGACCGTCGTCAGCTGGAGCGTGGCCTGCCCGAGCACGTTGGTCGCGCCGAGCGTCTCCTACCAGCCACCTGCCGGCGCCTTGGTCGAACTCCGTTCGACCAATGTCATCGGCTCGGTCGACTCGGCGTTCGTCCGCGCGACCATCGAGCGTGATGGCGCCGGAAACGGCGACGGTGCGGCGACGAGTATCGGCAACTGCACTGTGTCCGGCGACTTCGACGTCCAGGTGCCGGGCACCGTGATCGGCGCCGAAGGAGACGCTGGCGCGACAGGGCAGGTCATCGTCAGCTGTATCGCCGGGAACGTGGACCAGTCCGGCGGCCTGTCCTGCACGGAGAACCGTGGTGGCGCGATCGTCACTCGCCAGTGGAGCCTGCTTTGCCCGGCCGGACGACCGGATCCCTTGTTCTCCAGTGGCTTCGACGAGCCATGAGGTTTCCGCGGTCGACGGTCTGCGACTCGCCGCTGGTGCGGCCTGCAGTTCGGAGGGTCCGCGGGTCATCCCTCGGACTTCCGGTTGCTGCCAGGGCCGGTGTGCGCGTGCGCGGCGCCGGCCTCTAGATCGGCGTGGCGGCCGTGCGAGGCGGCCAGGGTGCTGGTGTCCGGCGGACGATCCCGAAGGATGCTGGGACAGCGCGGATCGCACCTCCGGACTCCCCGACGCTCCACGGCCCGCGACATGGCTGATGCCGGGCGCGGGATGAGACCGTGCAACCTAATTCGTCGCAGGAAGTCGCGCGGCACAACGGGGCCTGCGCACGTCTCGGCGCCCTCCGCCGGTTCGGCGGATGCCGGCTAGGTCTCGTCGCGTGCCGGGACGGATCGAGTCGATGAACGACCTTCGGTGGGAGCCGGTCGCGCCGCTTGGTCCATCCGCATCGCCGCCACCACCAGCAGATGGCCCGACACCGGGGCGGTGACGAACAGGAAGGCGGCGATCAGGATCTCGCGGCCGTGCGGCGTGCCGGGTGTGCCGAGGAACCACAGCAATGAGGCGAGCAGCACGCAGCCGACGCCGAGCGTGGTGGCCTTGGTGGGGCCGTGCAGGCGCTTCATGAAGTCGCCGAGCTTGGCCAGGCCATAGGCGCCGACCAGCGCGAACGCGGCGCCGACCACCAGCAGGGCGGCGATGATCGCGTCGAGCCACAGCGGCAGCGCGTTCATCCAATCACCTTGCCGCGCTCGACGTAGCGCCCGAGCGCCACCGTGCCGATGAAGCCGAGCAGGCCGATCAGCAGCGCGGCCTCGAAGTACACGCCGTCGCGCCACTGGATGCCCAGCACCACCAGCAGGGCGAGCGTGCAGACGTAGAGTGTGTCGAGCGCGAGCACGCGGTCGGCGATGCCGGGGCCGCGCAGCAGGCGCAGCAGCGACAGCAGCATGGCCAGCGCGAGCGCGCCGACCACGAACGGCAGCACGGCGGCGGTCATGCGGGCGCTCCGCCGTCGGCCTCGCCGAACAGGCGCGCCAGCGGGAGTTCGTAGCGGGACTTGATCGCGGCCACGGTGCCCTCCGGATCGTCGAGGTGGAAGCAGTGCACGAGCAGGGTCCGGCCGCCATCCTCCAACGCCGCCGACAGCGTGCCCGGCGTCATGGTGACGATGGAGGCGAGCGCGGCGATCGCGCGCGGGTCGCGCACCGCCAGCGGCACCCGCACGTAGCCGGGATGGATGCGCGACTCGGGGCCGAGCACCCGCCGCGCGACGTCGATGTTGGAGCGCACGATGTCGAGCGCGACCACCGCGGCGAGGCCGGGCAGCACCGACGGGCGATGCAGGCGCAGCGGCGCGACGCGCAGGCGCGGCACGAGGATCGGCAGCAGCAGCGCCAGCAGCAGGCCGAGCAGCACGTGGCCGGCGCTCGCGCCGTTGAGGAGCAGCCAGGTGGCGAACACGCCGAGGCTGGTGAGCGGTGCCGGCAGCAGGCGGCTCATGGCGGCGCCTCGCGCTCGATCGGGACGGTGGCCTGCACCTGCATGAGCAGGGTGGCCGGCGCGTGCAGCTGCGCGGCGGTGGCGCGCGTGTAGTCGCTGGCGGGACCGGCGAACACGCTCAGCGCCACGATCGCCGCCAGCAGCAGGCTGGTGGCGAAGCCTTCGGTCGCACGGGCCGGCTGCGCGGGCGATGGCGCGGTCGCCGGTTCGCGCCAGAACAGGTGGCTGCCCGCGCGCGCCAGCGCCACGATCACCAGCAGGCCGCTGCCCAGTACCACCGCCCAGATCCAGCCGGCGTCGGCGTGGCCCGCGATCGCGTCGAGCAGCAGCGCCTTGGCGAGAAAGCCCGACCAGGGCGGCAGCGCCGCCACCGCGGTGGCGGCGAGCAGGAAGGCGAGGCCCAGCCGCGCGCGGCGCGCGGTCGCGCCGACCGTGCGCAGGCTGTCACCGGCCTCGCCGCGCGCGCGGCGCACCCGGTCGGCGAGCAGGAACAGCGCCGCGGCGGCGAGCGTGGAGTGCACGAGGTAGTAGAGCGCGGCGCCCAACGCCGCCTCGCCGGCGACGCCGATCGCGATGAACAGGGTGCCGGCCGACACCACCACCAGCCACGCCACCAGCCGGCGCAAGGTGGTGGCCGACAGCGCGCCCAGCGCGCCCAGCGCCAGCGTCGCGAGGCCGGCGGGCAGCAACCACGGCCACGCGAGGTCTGCCGCCGGGCCGGCATCATGGCCGAACAGCAGCGTGTGCACGCGGATCACCGCGTACACGCCGACCTTGGTCATCACCGCGAACAGCGCCGCCACCGGCGCGGTCGCCGCCGCGTAGGCGCCGGGCAGCCACAGGAACAGCGGCAGCAGCGCGGCCTTGGCGGCGAACACCACCAGCAGCAGCAGGCCGCCGCTGCGCACCAGCGCCGCATCGGCAGGCGGGACCTGCGCGATCTTCGCCGCCAGGTCGGCCATGTTCAGCGTGCCGAGCGTGCCGTAGAGCACCGCCACCGCCAGCAGGAACAGCGCCGAAGCGACCAGGTTGAACGCCACGTAGTGCACCGAGCGCTTCAGGCGCAGCGCGCCGTCGCCGTGCAGCAGCAGGCCGTAGCTCGAGATCAGCAGCACCTCGAAGAACACGAACAGGTTGAACAGGTCGGCGGTCAGGAAGGCGCCGGACAGGCCCATCAACTGGAACTGGAACAGGGCGTGGAAGTGCGCGCCGCGGCGGTCCGCGCCGCCTGCCGCATGCAGTTGCGCGCACAGCGCCAGCGCGCCGGTGAGCACCAGCATCAGCGCGGCGAGGCGGTCCACCATCAGCGCGATGCCGGCCCATGCGGGCCAGTTGCCGAGCAAGTAGACGGACACCTCGCCGCGGGCGGCGGCCGCCGCCAGCAGCAGCGACAGTCCGAGGTGCGCGGCGGTGGCGCCGATGCCGATCGCGCGCCGCAGGCCGATCGGCGCGCGCGCGGCGAGCACCAGCGCGGCGGCGGCCAGCAGAGGCAGGAGGATCGGCAGGACGGGCAGGTGGCTCATGCGCCGTCGCCCCCGCCGCCGTCGACGTGGTCGCTGCGGTTGGCCGCGCGGCTGCGCACAGCGATCGCCAGCAGCAGCGCGGTCATCGCGAACGAGATCACGATCGCGGTCAGCACCAGCGCCTGCGGCAGCGGATCGGCGTGGGTGGCCAGCGCGCCCGCCGTGCCCTCGCGCACCAGCGGCGGCTTGCCGGGCGCCAGCCGGCCCATGGCGAAGATCGCGAGGTTCACCGCATACGACAGCAGGGTCAGGCCCAGCACCAGGTCGAAGGTGCGCGCGCGCAGCGCGAGCCAGGTCCCGGCGGCGATCAGCAGGCCGATGGCGATCGACAGCGCGAGTTCCATCAGCGATCCCCCGCCTGCGCGTGCACGCGCGCCAGCATGGCCAGCATCAGCAGGGTGGCGCCCGCCACCACGAGGTAGACGCCGGTGTCGAACACGGTGGCGGATGCGAACGGCACCGCGCCGACCAGGGGCAGGTCGACGTAGGGCGTGGAACTGGTCAGGAACGGGTGGCCGAACAGGAAACTGCCGATCCCGCCCAGCGTCGCGACCACCAGGCCCCAGGCGATCCACGCCTGCCAGGTCCGCCCGTCGGGCGCGCCCAGCGCCTCGCGGCCAGCGGCCAGCGCCTGCAGCGCCACGCCGAGCGCGAGCACGAGGCCGGCGATGAAGCCGCCGCCGGGCGCATTGTGGCCGCGCAGGAACAGGTACAGCGAGACCGCGATCGCCAGCGGCAGCAGTACCTGCGCCGAGACCTGCAGCAGGAAGGCCGGGCGCGCGGGTTGCGGCGGCACCAGGGTGCCGGGCACGCCGGCGCGGCCGCGCAGCAGCGCGTGCAGCAGCAGGCCCGCGATGCCGAACACCGCGATCTCGCCCAGGGTGTCGAAACCGCGGTAGTCGACGATGATCACGTTCACCGCGTTGGCGCCGCCGCCCTCGGGCACCGTGGTGCGCAGGAAGTAGTCGGAGATGCTGCGCGTGGGTCGGGTCAGCACCGCGTAGACCGCGGTCGCCACGCCGGCGCCGAACGCGCCCGCGACCACGCCATGCAGCCACGCGCGGCCGCGGCGCCGCTCCGGCGGCGACTGCTGCGGCAGGAAGCGCAGCGCGAGCAGGATCAGCAGCACCGAGGCGACCTCGACCAGCAACTGGGTCAGCGCCAGGTCCGGCGCCGACAGCAGCACGAACAGCAGGCTGACCGCGAGCCCGACCACGCCGACCGCGATCACCGCCAGCAGGCGCTCGCGATACCAGCGCAGCACCGCCAGCACGCCGGCGACCAGCAGGGCCAGGGCCAGCCAGCCGGCGATGCCGGCGGGCGTGCCGGGCGGGTCGCCGAAGCCCGGGCCCGCTTCGAGCAGCGGTGCGCCGCCGAGCACCACGGCGGCCAGCACCAGCAGCAGCAGGTAGCGCTGCAGCGAGCCGTTCTCCAGCGCGCGCGTCACGCGGCGCGCCAGGTCCACCAGCCGGCGCACGAGGGCGTCGAACACGCGCTTGCCGGTGGACGCACGCTCGATGCGGTGCAGGTTTATCCCGCGCTGCAGGCCGAAGTACAGCGCGACGCCGCCGACCAGGCCGATCGCGCTCAGCGCCAGCGGCAGGTTGAAGCCGTGCCAGATCGCGAGCTTGTACTCCGGCGCCGGGCCCTGCAGCACGCCCTGCACGCCGAGCGCGAGCAGCGGGCCGATGGTGTGCTGCGGGAACATGCCCACCACCAGGCACAGCACGACCAGCACCTCGACCGGCACGCGCATGAAACGCGGTGGCTCGTGCGGCACGCGGTCCAGGCCCACCGGCTCGCCGTTGAAGAACACGTCGTGCACGAAGCGCAGGCTGTAGGCGACCGCGAAGATGCCCGCGACCAGCGCGCCCGCCGGCACCAGGAACTCCATCAGCGCATGCGATTCGGTGGCCAGCGTCTCGGCGAGGAACATCTCCTTCGACAGGAAGCCGTTGAGCAGCGGCACGCCGGCCATCGCCAGCGAGGCCACGATGGCCAGCGCGCCGGTCACCGGCATGTGCTTCCACAGCCCGTTCAGGCGGCGGAAGTCGCGCGAGCCGGTCTCGTGGTCGATGATGCCCGCGGCCATGAACAGCGAGGCCTTGAAGGTGGCGTGGTTGAGGATGTGGAACACGCCCGCCACCACCGCGAGTTCGGTGTCGAGGCCGAACAGCAGGGTGATCAGGCCGAGGTGGGAGATCGTCGAATAGGCCAGCAGTCCCTTGAGGTCCTGCTGCACCAGGGCCAGCGCGGCGCCGACCACCAGGGTGGCGAGGCCGACCGGCACCACCATCCAGAACCAGGCTTCGGAGCCGGCCAGCGCGGGATGCAGCCGCGCGATGAGGAACACGCCGGCCTTCACCATGGTCGCCGAATGCAGGTAGGCCGACACCGGCGTCGGCGCGGCCATCGCGTGCGGCAGCCACGAATGGAACGGGAACTGCGCCGACTTGGTGAACGCACCCAGCAGCACGAGCGCCAGCGCCGGCTCGTACAGCGCATGCGCGCGGATCGCCTCGCCCGCGGCGAGCACCACGTCGAGTTCGAAACTGCCGGCGATGCGCCCGATCAGCAGCACGCCGGCCAGCAGGCACAGGCCGCCCATGCCGGTGATGGTGAGCGCCATCCGCGCGCCCGCGCGCGCGTCCGCGCGGCGGTGCCAGAAGCCGATCAGCAGGAACGAGGAGATGCTGGTCAGCTCCCAGAACACCACCAGCAGCAGCAGGTTGCCGGCCAGGGTGACGCCGAGCATCGCGCCCATGAACAGCGACAGCATGGCGAAGAAGCGCGCCGGTGGGTCCTCGTCGGCGAGGTACCAGCGCGCGTACAGCACCACCAGCGCGCCGATGCCGAGCACGATGGCGGCGAACATCCACGCCAGGCCATCGACACGCAGCGAGAACGCGAGCCCGAGCGACGGCAGCCAGTCCAGTTTGAAGCGCAGCACCTCGCCGTCGGCGACCGCACCGGCCATGCCGCCGAGCAGGGCGAGCCCGCCGAGCGTGGCGGCGCCGGCCACCAGCGCCGCCGCAGTGCGCGACAGGCGCGGCAGCGCGGCCAGCGCGAGCGCGGCCACGAACGGCAGTGCGAGCAGCAGCGGCAGCGCGGTCATCCGCCGATTGTCGCCCAAGCCAGCGGCGGGCGAAAGAAAATCAGGTGCGCTGGCGGCGGGCGAGGGCGGGGCGTGAAAGCAGCGCGAACAGCGCGCCGAGCGCAAAGCCGGCGAGGTGCACGCTCCAGGCCACCGCACCGAAGGCCGGGTCGATCAGGCTGAAGATCACCTGCAGCAGCGCCCAGAAGCCGATCAGCAGCGACGCCGGCACGCGCACGAACTCGAGGTAGAGGCCCAGCGGCAGCACGAGGCCCAGGTGCGCGCGCGGGAACAGCGCAAGCCAGGCGCCGACGATCGCCGACACCGCGCCGCTGGCGCCGACGATCGGTGCCGCGGCGCCGGACAGCGCCCAGGCGCCCGCGAGGTTGGCGCAGGCGCCGCAGGCCACGAACAGCAGCAGGAAGCGCCGCGAGCCCAGCGCGCGCTCGGCGGCGAAGCCGAAGATCAGCAGGAACAACAGGTTGCCGAACAGATGCAGCCAGTCAGCATGCAACAGCAGCGAGGTCAGCAGGGTCGCCGGACGGGCGGCCAGCACGTCGCCCGCGGCCCACGCCGGGCCGAGCAGGATGGTGGGCACCACGCCCCAGGTGGTGAGCATCGCCAGTCGCTCGGCGGGCGTGAAGGTGGCGAGCGCGACGAACGACACGAGGCAGGCGGCGGCGATCATCGCCGTCGCCCACGGGACCGGTGGGCGGCGACGGCTGTCGACGCGAACGAACACCGGCTACCAGCCGGCGCGCGGCAGCAGGAAGCGCGTGCCGCGGAATTCGAGCACCACGCCGTCGCGGCGGATCTCGATCACCTGCAGGTCCTGCGCGGCCGACTCGCCTTCCGCCGCGCGCGTCTCGCCGAGGATGATGAAGCGCCGCGCCGGATCGGCGTTCCAGACGTGCATGGCGAGCTTCATCGGCGGCAGCGCCTGGCGGGTCTGCAGCGGCAGGGTGTAGACCAGTGGCACGTCGGGCGCGACCGGGTCCGCGGACGCGGTCGCGGGCGGTGCCTGCGGCATCGCAATCGGTTCGGGCGCAGGCGCCGCGGCCTGCGGCATCGAGGGGTTCGCCGGCGGCAAGCCGGCCGGCTGCGGTGTCGCCGGGACGGTCTCGCCGATGGGCGCTGGCGCTGGCGCAGTTGCGGGTGCGGGTGCGGGAGCCGCGACCGGCGGTGTCGCGGCGACCGCATCCGCCGGCGAAGGACCGCTGGGGTACTCGCCGTCGACAGCGGGAGTCGGAACCTCCAGGCGCGGCATCGGCTCGCTCGCGGGTGCGACCGGCAGCGGCGGCGGCATCGCGGGGACCGGTGCCGGATCGGCGGGCGGCGCAT
>JAJTHZ010000062.1 GCA_021299185.1 Lysobacteraceae bacterium
CCCACCCAAGGACTCCGGCGAACTCAAGCGCACCGTTCGCAAACACCTCCGCGCCATTCAGCGATCGCGGTCGCGGGTGAGGAGCTACTTTCAACATCCGAAGATCCGCTACGCGGCAGCGTGAACTTCAGATACAAAGATACCGGGTTAATAACGGACGTTTGTTCGCCTAAACAGTGGCCAACGATCTCGACCAGTGACCTGACCCCAAGCGGATTTCCAGTCTATGGCGCGAACGGGCACATAGGGTTCTACAGCGACTTCAATCACGAGCACTCAACGGTGCTCATCACCTGCCGAGGTGCAACCTGCGGAACCATAAACGTGTCGCCACCCCGTTGCTACGTGACTGGCAACGCGATGTCGCTGGACGATCCCGACCCGAAACGCATTTGCATTGCCTACTTGGAGCATGTTCTTCGTGCGCGGGGTCTCGCTGATGCAATCTCTGGAACAGCCCAGCCACAGATAACGCGGCAGGGTCTGTTGCCAGTCCGGTTCCCACTACCTCCGATTGATCTGCAGCTACAGTTCGCGCAGCGAGCTGTAGTCGTTGAAAAGCTGAAGGCGCCTTGCCTTGTCGCGCTTGAGGAGCTTGATTCCCTGTTCGCTTCGATCCAGCACCGCGCCTTCCGGGGAGAGCTGTAGCCATGCGAGACGAGTTCATCAGCGTGTGGTCCGAGACTTGGCGCGAGATCTGGCCAAGCCCGGTCGGCCGGGAAGCCGTGTCCGGTGACGGCTTCGCAAAGGTGGGCCACGCCTGGCGCCTTCTGCGTCAGGTGCAGTTTGCGGGACCATCAGTCCATCTGTTGCGTTCCGCGCCGACCGGAGAGTCGCTAACCTCAAAGGCCTGCTGCTCCGAGCGCCAACAGAGCGCTTCGAACGCGCCTGCGCATGCTGATCCCATCCCGAGCCCTGGCCCATGCTGAAGTACCTGCACCTCAAGAACGTCGGACTGGCGCCTGACCTGCGGGTCGAGTGGGCGCCGCGGCTCAACCTGATCACCGGCGACAATGGCCTGGGCAAGAGCTTCCTGCTCGACCTCGCTTGGTGGGCGCTGACACGCACTTGGGCGGGCGCCGCGGCACTGCCACCCGTGCAGGCGAAGAACCCGCAGATCGAATACGTGGTGCAAGGCAAGGCGCGAGTAGCCAAGCCGGTCGTGTCGAGGTTCCGTCGCAGTGACGAGACGTGGCCGGTGGATGCGAAGCGCCCGCCGATGCCCGGCATCGTGGTCTACATCCGCATCGACGGCGGCTTTTCGGTCTGGGATCCGGCGCGCAACTACTGGCGCAACGACCCGGGCCGCCCGCCTGCATATCGCTTCGCGGCCAGCGAGGTCTGGGAAGGCCTTGATGTCCGGGGCCAGCGCGTTTGCGAAGGGCTGGAGCGCGACTGGATCAACTGGCAAGAAGGGCGCAAGCCGCAATTCAAGGCGCTGGAGGAGGTGCTGCGCGTCCTTTCGCCAGTCGCCGAGACCCTGCGGGCCGGCCCACCGCAACGCCTGTTCATCGGCGAAGGGCGGGACCGGCCGACCCTGCTGATAGGCAGCCAGATCGTGCCTGTGGCGCTGGCTTCGGCTGGCGTACGGCGGGTGCTCGCGTTGGCCTATTTCCTGGTCTGGGCTTGGCACGAGCATCGGGTTGCCGCCGAACTGTTGGGCAAGCGACCCGAGTCGCGCGTCGTGGTCCTCTTCGACGAACCCGAAACACATCTGCATCCGCGCTGGCAGCGCACGATCTTGCCGAGTGTCTTGGCTGCCGTTAATGCGCTCAGGGGTAAGTCCGACGCTCCGCCGCAGGTGCTCGTCGCATCGCACGCACCGCTGGTCGCAGCGTCGTTGGAGCCGCTGTTCGATCGCGAGCAGGACGATGTGGCGCGCCTCGATTTCCGCAATGGCATTGTGACGATCGAGCAGGGAGTGTGGGCGCCGCAGGGAGACGCCGCAAGCTGGCTGGTATCTGAAACCTTCGGGCTTGAACAGGCGCGCTCGATCGAGGCGGAACAAGCCATCGAAGCCGCCGAAGCATTCATGCGGGGCGACCAAGGCGCAGCTCCAAAGGCGCTCGATTCCAAAGCCGCAATCCACAAGGCGCTCCAGCGCTTGTTGCCTGCTCACGACCACTTCTGGCCACGCTGGATCGTGACGACCCAGCAGACCGCACCGATGGCCAAGCGCGCCAAACCGGCCAAGCGGGGGTTGCGCCGATGATCAGGGCGCCTCGTTTGCCGGAACCTGCCGACTTCGATACCAAGGTCCGTCGTCCCGGTGCCCGCTGGCTGAGCGAGCACCCGCAGGCCAAGCGGCCGAAGGCGTTGTGGACCCCCTACACCCCGACACTTGCCGATGGCTACCGTAACCTGTGCGGCTACGCTGCGATGCTCGACCCCACCGGCGGCACGGTCGATCACTATTTGAGCTTCGCGAACCATCGCAGCCAGGCATACGAGTGGGGCAACTACCGCTACGCGTCGGCGACGATGAACTCGAAAAAGCGCACGCTCGACGACACCGTGCTGGACCCCGAGCACGTCCGGGACGGGTGGTTCGAGATTCTGTTGCCGTCGCTCCAATTGCGAGCAACGGACCAGGTGCCAGCCCGGTTACGAGCAAAGGCGGCGAACACGCTGAAGCGGCTGGGTCTTGCGGACGGCGAACGGGTCATCCGATGGCGAAGAAGCTGGTACGAGCAGTACCAGCGCGGCGGGCTGACGCTGGACGGCCTACGCGCGTACGCGCCGCTGATCGCCGACGCCGTCGAGCGCGCCAGCCAGAAGGTCGGCCACTGAGCGGAGGCGTCCATGCACCCCGAGGACCTGCCAAGGATTGCAGCGAGCTCGGACGTCGTTCCGGTCGGGCATCGGGGGCCGTGCCCGCTAAAGGGCCATAACGCACTGATTCAAAAGCTGAATCCGTGTGTGCGGATTGCAACCGGACGCCGGCAGGTTGCAATCCGGAAGCAATCCGTCGCAATCGCACGCCGAGCTGGATGGGGCGGTGGGTATCGTATGGACCGCCGTGCGCTCCATGTTGAAGGCTGCCTATCGCATGGAGCCGAGGAGTCGTGAGCCAGTTCGCCTTCCTCGACGCCGAATGGCCGGCCGTGTTCGAAGCGGCCCGGCAGGCCGAGTCCGCGGCCCGTGGCGATCCGCGCACGGCGTGCTTCTACGCCCGTCGCGCGCTGGAGCTGGCCGTGCATTGGACGTACAAGCACGACCCCGCGCTGAAGCTGCCCTACCAGGACAACCTGTCGGCGCTGGTCCACGACCCAAGCTTCAAGCAGGCGGCCGGCGAGGCCGTGTTCAGCAAGGCGCGCGTGATCGTCACGCTCGGCAACCGCGCGGTCCACAGCCACCGCCCGGTACCCGCGCCCGACGCGGTGGTGGCGGTGCGGGAGCTCTTCCACGTGGGCTACTGGCTGGCCCGCACCTATGCGCGCCAGCAGCGCCCGGCGCCGGGCCTCGCCTTCGATCCGGCGGCCCTGCCGTATGCGGCTCGCGCCGCGGCGCAGACCGCTGAACAACTCGCCGCGCTGCAAGCGCGGCTGCACGAGAAGGACGAGAACCTCGCTGCTGCGCTGGCGGACAAGGCCGCGCTGGACGCCGAACTGCAGCGTCTGCGCGCCGAAGTTGCCGCGGCCCGGCAGGCGGCCACCGCGCAGCCGGATGCCCACGATTATTCCGAGGCGGAAACGCGCGACTACTTCATCGACCTCCTGCTGAAGGAAGCCGGCTGGGCGCTGGACCAGCCGCGGGATCGCGAGTTCGAGGTCGTCGGCATGCCCAACGCCGAGGGCAAGGGCTTCGTCGACTACGTCCTCTGGGGCGACGATGGCTGCCCGCTGGGCCTGGTCGAGGCCAAGCGGACCCGGCGCGATCCCCGCGTCGGCCAGCAGCAGGCGAAACTGTACGCCGATTGCCTCGAGCGCCAATGCGGCCAGCGCCCGGTCATCTTCTACTCCAACGGCTACGACCACTGGCTGTGGGACGGCGCCCACTACCCGCCGCGGCGCGTGCAGGGCTTCTACAAGAAGGCGGAACTCGAACTGCTGATCCAGCGCCGGACCACGCGCCGCGGGCTTGCGACGGCGCCGATCAGCACCACGATCGTCGAACGCCACTACCAGTCGCGCGCGATCCGCCGCGTGGCCGAAGCCTTCGAGCGCGACCACGACCGCAAGGCCCTGCTGGTGATGGCCACCGGCGCCGGCAAGACGCGCACCGTGATTGCCCTGTGCGACCTGCTGATGCGCTGCAACTGGGTCAAGCGGGTCCTGTTCCTGGCCGACCGCGTGGCGCTGGTCAACCAGGCGGCCAATGCCTTCAAGGCCCATCTGCCGGACAGCTCGCCGGTCAACCTGGTCACCGACAAGCACGTCGAGGGCCGGGTGTTCCTGTCGACCTACCCCACCATGATGGGGCTGATCGACGAAACGCGCGACGGCCAGCGCCGCTTTGGCGTCGGGCACTTCGACCTCGTGGTCGTGGACGAGGCCCATCGGTCGGTCTTCCAGAAGTACCACGCCATCTTCGACTACTTCGATGCGTTCCTCGTCGGCCTGACGGCGACCCCCAAGGACGAGGTCGACCGCAACACCTACGGCCTGTTCGAACTGGAGAATGGCGTCCCGACGGACGCCTACTCGCTCGAAGAAGCGGTCCGGGACGGCTTCCTCGTCCCGCCTCGCGCGGTGTCCGTGCCCCTGCGCTTCCAGCGCGAGGGCATCCGCTACGACGACCTGCCGCCCGACGAGCAGGAGCAGTGGGACGAGCTGGAGTGGGACGAGGAAGGCCAGACGCCCGACCGCGTCGAGGCCGAGGCCGTGAACAAATGGCTATTCAACAAGGACACCGTGGACAAGGTGCTGGCGCACCTCATGACCCACGGCCTGAAGGTCGCGGGCGGCGACCGGCTCGGCAAGACGATCATCTTCGCCAAGAACCAGCAGCACGCTGAGTTCATCGCGGAGCGCTTCGACGCCAACTACCCGCACCTGAAAGGGGCATTCGCGCGGGTCATCACGTTCAAGACCGAGTACGCGCAGAGCCTGATCGACGACTTCTCCACCAGGGACAAGGCGCCACACATCGCCGTCTCGGTCGACATGCTCGACACCGGCATCGACGTCCCCGAGGTCGTGAACCTCGTCTTCTTCAAGCTGGTCCGGTCGCGCACCAAGTTCTGGCAGATGATCGGCCGCGGCACCCGGCTGTGCCGCGACTTGTTCGGGCCTGGACAGCACAAGACGTGCTTCCACGTCTTCGATTTCTGTCAGAACCTCGAATACTTCAGTCAGAACATGCAGGGTGCGGACGGCAACGCCCCCGTCCCGCTCGCCAAGCGGCTGTTCGACGCCCGCCTTGACCTGATCGGAGAGATCGACTCGCGTGCCGATGACGGCATAGCGCCGAGCATTGCGGAAGTCGCTGCCGCGCCACATGCCGATCCGCGCACGATGGCAGAGGTCAGGGCGCAGATCGCCGGCCGCCTGCATCAGGAAGTGGCGGCCATGAACTTCGATAACTTCATTGTCCGGCCCCATCGCCGGTTGGTCGAGCAGTTCGCGAAGGCCGAGGCGTGGATTCGCCTGCCAGCAGACACCCGCAGCGAGCTGTCTCGACACGTCGCCGGCTTGCCCGCCGAGCTGGACGTCGAGAACGAGGAGGCCAAGCGCTTCGACCTCAAGTGCCTGCAACTGCAGCTCGCCTTGTTGCGTGAAGATCGCGCCTTCGCAGGCCTGCAGGAGCAGGTGCGCAAGATCGCCGCGGCACTGGAAGACAAGGCGACCATCCCGATGGTGCGGGATCAACTGCCCTTGATCCACGACGTACAGACCGACGCCTGGTGGCAGGACGTCACCGTTCCAATGCTGGACGTGATGCGCCGTCGCCTTCGCGGATTGGTCCAGTTCATGGAGCGCGGCGAGCGCCGGATCGTCTATACCGATTTCGAGGATGAGATCGGTACGGGCATGGCCGTACCGTTGCCCGGCTTCTCCGTCGGCACGGACGAGGCGAGATTCCATGCGAAGGCTCGGGCGTTTCTGCGCCAGCACCTCGATCACGTGGCCATCGTCAAGCTGCGTACCAACAGGCCGCTGACGCCGCTCGACCTTTCCGAACTCGAACGGATGCTCTTGGACAGCGGCGCCTTGGACCGAGAACAGCTGGGACGTGCGATTGAGGAAGCCCGGGGTCTCGGGTTGTTCGTCCGTTCCCTCGTGGGACTCGATCGGGAGGCCGCGAAGGGTGCGCTCGCGGGCTTCATCGCCGGGAAGGTGCTCTCGTCGCAGCAACTGGAGTTCGTCGATCACGTCGTGAACCACCTCACGGCCCATGGGGTCATGGACCCCCATCGACTCTACGAGTCGCCGTTCACGGATCTCACACCCACAGGGCCCGAAGGGCTTTTCGAGCCTCGCCAGATCGACGAGCTTTTTGGCACGCTGGAAGCGCTTACTGCCACCGCACGCGTCGCGTGAACGTGCCGCCAGCCCGGCAAACCTGACCATGGGATGGCGGGGCTCGCAACACGCCACCCTCCGCTGATTGCCGCATCGCACAATCTGTGCTTAAGTCGGGTCGCAAGCGCCGGGCGTTCGCCTGGCGCGCGGGAGGCGCTGGGCGGGTGACCGTCCGGGCCGCCTGCCCACCGGGTTCTTCCCAGTCCATGCCCCAGCGTGGCGACCGGTGCGGCAGGAGGCCGGTGCGCGCGCTCCCGCGTGAGGCCGTCCGCCGCCTGCAGGTCATCGCGTGTCCGATGTGGGCTCAGGCGGAGGCGGCATGTCGTTGCAGCACGAAGGCTTTGTGAAGCAGGGGCTCTACGATCCGCGGTTCGAGCACGATGCCTGCGGCTTCGGGCTGATCGCGAACCTCGATAACGTCGCCTCGCGCTGGGTGGTCGAGACCGGCCTGACCGCGTTGGCGCGGCTCGCGCATCGCGGTGCCGTGGCGGCCGACGGCGCGTCGGGCGACGGCTGCGGCGTGCTGCTGCTGCGCCCCGAGAAATTCCTGCGCGCTGCCGCCGCCGAATGCGGCATCCGGCTGGGCCCGGTGTTCTCGGCCGGCACCGTGTTCCTTCCGTACGAGGACGAGGCCGCCGCGGTGTGCCGCGCGGTGCTCAGCGAGGAACTCGAGCGCGTCGAGGTCCGTGTCGCCGGCTGGCGCGTGGTGCCGACCCGCCCCGACACCTGCGGCGAGACCGCGCGCCGCACCATGCCGCGCATCGAGCAGGTTTTCGTCGCGCCCGCGGCGTCGATGGACCAGACCTCGTTCAACCGCGCGCTGTTCGTGGCGCGGCGCCGCGCCGAGCAGCGCCTGCACGAAACACCGGCCTTCTACGTGGTCTCGCTGTCGGCGTGGACACTCGGCTACAAGGGCATGATGCTGCCGGCCGCGCTGCCGGAGTTCTACCCCGACCTCGCGCGCGAGGACATGCAGGCGGCGGTGATCGTCTTCCACCAGCGCTTCTCGACCAACACCGCGCCGGCCTGGCGGCTGGCGCAGCCGTTCCGGCTGCTGGCCCACAACGGCGAGATCAACACCATCGAGGGCAACCGGCGCTGGGCGCAGGCGCGCGCACACAAGTGGCGCTCGCCGGCGATCGACTTCCGCGAACTCGACCCGCTGGTCAGCCTCGAGGGCTCCGACTCGCAGTCGCTCGACAACATGCTCGAGGTGCTGCTCGCCGGCGGCCTCGACCTGCCGGCCGCGATGCGCATCCTGATCCCGCCGGCGACCCAGTCGCTGGAGCACAAGGACGCCGACCTCGCGGCCTTCTACCAGTACTACGGGCTCAACCTGGACGCCTGGGACGGCCCGGCCGGCATCGTGATGTGCGATGGCCGCTGGGCGGCCGCCACCGCCGACCGCAATGGGCTTCGCCCCGCGCGCTGGGTGCTCACCGCCGACCGGCATCTGACCATCGCCAGCGAGGTCGGCACCTGGGACTACGCGCCCGCCGACGTGGTGGCCAAGGGCAAGCTGGGCCCCGGCGAGATGGTCGCCGTCGACCTGCATTCCGGCGAATTCCTCGACAGCGAGGCGATCGACCGCCTGAACCGCGCGCGTGCGCCGTTCAAGCGCTGGCTGAAGCAGAACCTCAAGTTCCTGGTCACCGACCTGATCGATCCCTCGCTCGCCGCCGAGCCCTTCGATCCGCCGACCCTGGCCCGCTTCCAGAAGCTGTTCAACCTCACCCGCGAGGAGCGCGAGGGCGTGCTGCGCGTGCTGGCCGAGACCGAGCAGGAAGCCACCGGCTCGATGGGCGACGACACGCCGATGCCGGTGCTCTCGTCCAAGGTGCGCTCGCTCTACGACTACTTCCGGCAGGCTTTCGCGCAGGTCACCAACCCGCCGATCGACCCGCTGCGCGAGCAGTGCGTGATGTCGCTGTCGACCCAGATCGGCCGCGAGGGCAATCTGTTCGAACTGGGCCCGGCCAACGCGCAGATGGTGATGATGAACTCGCCGGTGCTGAGCCAGCGCAAGCTGCGCCAGTTGCTGGCACTCGACGAGTTCGCGCGCGCCAACGTGGTGGTGCACCTGCACCAGCAGCCGGGCGAAAGCCTCGGCGATGCCGTGCGCCGCATCTGCGCGGAGACGGAAGCCGCGGTGCGCGACGGCGCGGTGATCGTGCTGCTGTCCGACCGCTATCCCGAGGAAGGCCGCCTGCCGGTGCACGCGCTGCTCGCCACCGGGGCCGTGCACCAGCACCTGGTGCGCGCCGGCCTCCGCTGCGATTGCAACCTGATCATCGAGACCGGCACCGCGCGCGACCCGCACCACTTCGCCTGCCTGCTCGGTTACGGCGCCACCGCGGTCTATCCCTACCTCGCCTACCAGACCCTGTTCGACCTCGGGCGCAGCAAGATCGTCAAGGGCAAGCGCGGCAGCGAGCAGGCGGAACTGGGTCGCTCGTACCGCCGCGGCATCAAGAAGGGGCTGCTCAAGATCATCTCCAAGATGGGCATCGCCACCATCGGTTCCTATCGCGGCGCGCAGCTGTTCGAGATCGTCGGCCTCGACCGCGAGGTGGTGGACCTGTGCTTCCCCGGCACGCCCTCGCGCATCGCCGGTGCCGGCTTCGCCGAACTCGAGGCCGAGCAGCGCTGGCTGCACGACCGCGCCTGGAACGCCGCCGAACCACTGGAGCAGGGCGGCCTGCTGCGCTACGTCGACGGCGGCGAGTACCACATGTACAACCCGGACGTGATCGCGTCCCTGCAGTTGAGCGTGCGCACCGGGCGCTACGAGGACTACGCGGTGTACGCGCGCCACGTCGACACGCGCCCGCCGTCCACCTTGCGCGACCTGCTCGAACTGCAGGTCGACCCGGCGAAGGAAATCCCGCTGGACGAGGTGGAACCGGTCGAGGCCATCGTCTCGCGCTTCGATTCGGCCGGCATGAGCCTCGGCGCGCTTTCGCCCGAGGCGCACGAGGCGCTGGCGATCGCCATGAACCGGCTCGGCGCGCGCAGCAATTCCGGCGAGGGCGGCGAGGACCCGGCGCGCTACCGCACCGAGAAGTCGTCGAAGATCAAGCAGGTCGCGTCGGGCCGCTTCGGCGTCACGCCGGAGTACCTGATCAACGCCGAGGTGCTGCAGATCAAGATCGCGCAGGGCGCCAAGCCCGGGGAGGGCGGGCAGTTGCCCGGCCACAAGGTCAACGACCTCATCGCGCGCCTGCGCTATGCCAAGCCCGGCATCGGCCTGATCTCGCCGCCGCCGCACCACGACATCTACTCGATCGAGGACCTCGCGGAGCTGATCTACGACCTCAAGGAGATCAACCCGCAGGCCCTGGTCAGCGTGAAGCTGGTCAGCCACGCCGGCATCGGCACCATCGCCGCGGGCGTGGTGAAGGCGTATGCGGACCTGATCACCGTGTCCGGCTACGACGGCGGCACCGGCGCATCGCCGATCTCGTCGATCAAGTACGCCGGCACGCCGTGGGAACTGGGCCTGTCGGAGGTGCAGCAGACCCTGCGCCTGAACGACCTGCGGCACAAGGTGCGGGTGCAGGTCGACGGCGGGCTCAAGACCGGGCTCGACGTGATCAAGGGCGCGATCCTCGGCGCCGAGAGCTTCGGCTTCGGCACCGCGCCGATGGTGGCGCTGGGCTGCAAGTACCTGCGCATCTGCCACCTCAACAACTGCGCCACCGGCGTGGCCACCCAGGACCCGCGGCTGCGCGAGCAGCACTTCATCGGCCTGCCCGAGATGGCGATGCACTTCTTCCGCTTCGTGGCGGAAGACGTGCGCCAGTGGCTGGCGAAGCTCGGCGTGCGCCGCCTGGTCGACCTGATCGGCCGCACCGACCTGCTGCGCGAGGCCGAGGGCATCAACGCCAAGCAGCACGGCCTCGACCTGTCGCCGATCCTCTCGGCCGCGGGCCTGGTGAGCAAGGCTTCGCAGTGCAACCTCGATGCGCGCAACCCGCCGCGCGACCGCGGCGCGCTGGCCGCGCGCATGCTGTCCGACATGAAGGCTGCGATCGCCGACAAGCGCGGCGGCGACTTCCGCTACCCGATCTGCAACCGCGATCGCGCGATCGGCGCGCGTGTGTCGGGCGAGATCGCGCGCGTGCACGGCAACCACGGCATGCGCGAAGCACCGATCACCGTGCGCCTCGAAGGCACGGCCGGGCAGAGCTTCGGCGCCTGGAACGCGGGTGGCCTGAACCTGTACCTGGTGGGCGATGCCAACGACTACGTGGGCAAGGGCATGGCCGACGGCCGGATCGTGATCCGCCCGCCCGCCGATGCGCGCTACGTGCCGCACCAGACGCCGATCATGGGCAACACCTGCCTGTACGGCGCCACCGGCGGCGAGCTCTACGCCGCCGGACGCGCGGGCGAGCGCTTCGCCGTGCGCAACTCCGGTGCCACCGCGGTGATCGAGGGCGCCGGCGACCACTGCTGCGAATACATGACCGGCGGCGTGGTGGCGGTGCTGGGCTCGACCGGCATGAATTTCGGCGCCGGCTTCACCGGCGGGCTGGCCTACGTGCTCGACCTCGAGCGCGACTTCGTCGACCGCTACAACCACGAGCTGATCGACATCCTGCGCATCAATCCCGAGGGCATGGAAAACCACCTGCAGCACCTGCGCGGCCTGATCGTCACCCACGTGCGCGAGACCGGCAGCGCCTGGGGCCGTTCCATCCTCGAGGAGTTCCGCGACTTCGCCGGCAAGTTCTGGCTGGTCAAGCCCAAGGCGGCGAGCCTGGAGTCGCTGGTGGATGAGTTGCGGAGGGCGGCATGATCGCCGAGGCACGCCCATCTCGTAGGAGCGCGCTTGCGCGCGACCGCCCCATCGATGTCTTGCTGCAAGCCCCGGGCACTGCGATCGCCCGTAGGAGCGCGCTTGCGCGCGACCGCCCCATCGATATCTTGCTGCGGATCCCAGAAGCTGCGGTCGCGCGCAAGCGCGCTCCTACGCGTGTGCTCAGCCGCATGCACGAGGCCCGGGCATGACCACCAAACCCTTCCAGTTCCTCGACGTCCCGCGCCGGATGCCGAAGGAGATCCCGGTCGAGGTGCGCACCCACGGCTGGACCGAGATCTACGGCCAGTTCGAGGCGCCCGCCGCGAAGGACCAGTCGCTGCGCTGCCTCGACTGCGGCAACCCGTATTGCGAGTGGAAATGCCCGGTCCACAACTACATCCCGAACTGGCTGAAACTGGTGCAGGAAGGCCGGCTGTTCGAGGCCGCGGAACTCTGCCACGAGACCAATCCGCTGCCCGAGATCTGCGGCCGCGTGTGTCCGCAGGATCGCCTGTGCGAGGGCGCCTGCACGCTCAACACCGGCTTCGAGGCGGTGACCATCGGCGCGGTCGAGAAGTACATCGTCGACGAGGCCTTCAAGCAGGGCTGGCGTCCGGACCTGTCCAACGTGGTGCCGACGGGTCGCAAGGTGGCGATCATCGGCGCCGGGCCCGCGGGCCTCGCGTGCGCCGACCAGCTCGCGCGCGCGGGCATCGAAGCGCACGTGTTCGACCGCTACGAGGAGATCGGCGGCCTGCTCACCTTCGGCATCCCGCCGTTCAAGCTGGAAAAGCACGTCATCGCCACCCGCCGCCAGGTGCTGGAGGCGATGGGCGTGAAGTTCCACCTCGGGGTGACGATCGGCGAGCAGGTGTCGTTCGACGCGCTGCTGCGCGATCACGACGCGGTGTTCCTCGGGCTCGGCACCTATCGCTACGTCGACGGCCGCCTGCCGGGCCAGGACCTGCCGGGCGTGATCCCGGCGCTGCCCTACCTGGTGTCCAACGCGCGCGAGGTGCTCGGCGTCGACAACCCGTCCGCCAAGCCGATCGCCGGCTGGACGCAGCCGATGCAGCGCCCCGACCTGCGCGGCGCGCGGGTGGTGGTGCTCGGCGGTGGCGACACCGGCATGGACTGCGTGCGCACCTCGATCCGCCTCGGCGCGGCCAGCGTCACCTGCGTCTACCGCCGCGACGAGGCCGACATGCCCGGCTCGCGCCGCGAAGTGAAGAACGCCAAGGACGAGGGCGTGAAGTTCCTCTTCAACCGTGCGCCGCTGGCGATCGAAGGCGACGCGCGCGTGAGCGGCCTGCGGGTGGTCGAGACGCGACCCGGCCCGCCCGATGCGCGCGGCCGCCGCAGCCCCGAGCCCGTACCCGGCAGTGAGACCGTACTGCCGGCCGACGCGGTGATCATCGCCTTCGGCTTCCAGCCCGACCCGCCGCCGTGGCTCGCCGCGCACGGCATCACGCTGCACCCGAACGGGCTGGTGGACGTGCCGATGGCCGCCGCCGGCCCGCACGGCCCGAAGTCCGCGCGCGCGCGGTTCCAGACCTCGCACCCGAAGGTCTTCGCGGGCGGCGACATGGTGCGCGGCGCCGACCTCGTGGTCACCGCCGTCGCCGACGGCCGCGACGCGGGGCGGGCGATCGCCGGCTGGTTGCGCGGGCGCTGAACCACGATTAGATCGCGCGCTCGCAAGACTGTCGTTCCTGCGTGGTCGCAGCGCGGACTCCGGACGACCCGAAGCCGCGCCCATTGTGGACGGGCCGCCTGCTCACGCCGCAGGTGCCACGCATCGCAATCAACTCACGGCTGCGCTGTATCGATCGCGACGTCCATCGAAGCGACTTTTCCTCGCGCATCCTGCACGATCACGGCGTAGGTCCCAGCCGATGCCGGCTTCGAAGCAGAGAGCACCAGCGTCCGACTGTTACCCAGGCCCTCGACGATTTCGACGGTCAAGCTACCCTCAGCAGGCGGCGTCGGCACCACCGCCGCGTACGGTTTCACGCCCCCCACGATCGGCAGGCGAATGCTGCCGCCAGGCTTGATCCTGGCGCCTGCGTCGGGCGTTGCCAACGCAAGCGGTGTGGGCATGCTTCGCTCGAGTCCGCATTGCTCTACGACACCTGCAAGCTCGTCGCTTGTGATCGAGATCGCGCGCGTCGCAGCCACGATCTCGGAGACCCTCGTCTCCACCAAATCCAGGTCGGAGCGCAATAGACCGAGCTCTTCTGCCGCTCTGGCGACCGCTTCACCTGCCGCGGCCACCGACCGGGTCGCCTTCTGCAACAGCGGTGATTCCTGCATTGGCCCGTCGGCCTGCATGGTCTTCAGGTCGCCGCCCTCGGCCGTGGCCAATGCCGATATCTTCTTGACGGCTTCGCTGGCGGCCGCAGGCTGTTTTGCGTCCGTCGTAGGCATGGCCGCCTGCTTGACCGGCAGCTTCAGTTGTGGGACGAGCGCCGCGAGCTTGGCAGGGTCAGGCCGATCACTGGTCAGCTGCAGGTTCACTTCGCCGATGATGCGCCGCGTCGCACTGATCAATGCGCGGCGCGCTTCATGGTCTCGTTGGGGTTTCGTCTCCATGCTCTTCGCCGCATCGACGAGACGTGCGCCGAGGTCGTTCCTCCTGGTCTCAAGGTCGTCCAGCGCCGCTGTGAGCACGTTGAGACGTGCCGCCAGTTTTTCGGTTTCCGACGCCTCCGCGGAGATGCCGACGCCAGCCAGGCGGGCGCGACCGATATCGATCGCGGCGACACGCAGTGCGGTCCTTGCAGCGCCGACCAGCGATCGCGCGTTCACCGATCGAGTAACCGACGATTCCAGTGCGTGGCTTGCCTCCGCGATGCGTGCCCGTCCGGAGTGGAACTCATTCCAGATCGAATCCGGAATGATCGCCGGAGCCGTGACATCGATCGCGCAATGGATCGCCGCAGCCCCCGACAGGTAGACCACATCACGCGGGCGATAGACCCAGTTGGTCACGCCGAGTGCGGCGGCCCCTGCGGTGGACAACGCGGCGATGTTGTGCGATCCGGCGCCCGCGAAGCCTTTGTACGCGATGAGCGAGGCCAGGGGGATCAGCGCCGCGCCCGATCCGGTCGCCGTCATCGCATGCTGATGCGCCGCCCGCTGCATCCGGTCCTGCGTGGCCAGTGCGTATCGAACGGCCTCGCGATCGGGGATCGGATCGAACCGCGTGGGATCGGGCTTCGAACGGTGCATCCTGGCCGGCGCACCGGCGTTCCCGGACGTACCCACCTCGCCAACGGTCGGCGAATCGATATACGGGCGAATCACGGTCGCGCACCCCGGCGCCAGCATCATCGCCACGGCAACGGACAACACTCTCGGAACGATCACGATACGCATTGCGGAGCTCCCCGGAATTGAACGCACGCGGCTGCGCGCCTGCCGGTCGTGGGAGCGCGCGGCGATTTCTCCCACCGTTGCCCGGGTGGGAGAAATCACGATCGGGTTCCACGTCCGATAGGCGGCGCCGACAAACAGCGCCGGACGGTGTCACAGGGTCACCCGGTGCCCCCGCGTGTCGCGCGGCGACCCGGGCGCCCTCGGCGGAGCGGTCCGTGCATTCGAACGAAGGAAGCGACCATGAACGAAGCAGCGACGTCCAACCCGCCACCCACGCCGCCGCGGAAGCGGTCGGTCGCCAAGCGATCGCGCATCGGCGCGTTCGGCAAAGCCGTGCGCGCCATCGCATGGCCCGCGCTAACCGGACTTGCGTTCGTTCTCATCGATGGTGTGCGCGAACTGGCCGAGCAGTTGGACTGCAGGCTGCTGCAGCCTGCGAGTCGCCCGTGGCCGGAATCGCTGGCGTTCCTGACGCCGCTGCAGGACGCCGTCGGTGCGGTGGCCGCCGCGTCCTGCCAACAGGGCCATGGCGTCCGCCTGATCCTCACCGCGCTCTGGGCGTTCTCGCTGGCAATGTTCCTGCTCAGCCTGGCCGGCCTGGTGCTGCGCTGCTGGCCCCGTGAGCTCAAGGCGTGGGTCGACCGCTTCGCCGCCATGATCGTGGACGCCTTCGCCAGTGGCCTGGGTGAACCTGGCCGCGCGCGTGCGCACGCCGCAGCGACCGCCGCGACCTGGCTGCTTGCACTCGGCGCGCCCGCTTTCGCCCTGGGACAGCTGCCGTGGCGCGATGCCCCGCCGCCACCCCCGGTCGTGACTGCGAAAGAGGCAGAACAGCCGTCCGATACCATGGCCGAGCAGGAACGAATCCTGCGCGACCATCGTGCGACGGTCGAGCGACTGATCGCCGGCGCGACGCTTACGCCGCCGATCAACGTCCATGTCGCGAACCCGCTGTCACCGACCGCCCCAATGGAGCCATTCCGGGATCGCCGTAATGGAGCCACTCCATGACCGGCGTTATGGCGCCACCTGAGCGGCAGCCCAGGTAGCCCGGCGGGGGCTGATCGGGTCTCGAACTCCACCCTCCGTAC
>JAJTHZ010000027.1 GCA_021299185.1 Lysobacteraceae bacterium
GCGCCGTCGCGGAGCACCTCGATGCGCTCGACGATGGAGATCGGAATCGTGTTGAGGTCGACGAAGCCGCCCAGGTTGCGCACCCAGCGGCGGCCGTTGACCAGCACCAGCGTGCGGCCGGCGCCGAGGTCGCGCAGGTCGGCCGCGGTGGTGCCGTCGCCGCCGTTGTTGAACGTGGTGTTCAGCGAGGCGCCGTTGGTCGTGAGGTCCCGCAGGATGTCGCCGACCGAGGTCAGGCCGGTGCGCTGCAGGTCCTGGCGCTCGAGCACGAACACCGGCTGCGAGGTCTCGATGTCGGTGCGCTTGATGCGCGAGCCCACCACGGTGATGGTTTCGAGCGTCTCGGCTTCCGTTTCGGCCTGCTGGGCGTGCAGTGGCGGGGCGAAGGTGGCGGCAGCCGCCCCGTACAGGGCGGCGACGATGGATCGATGGAGTCGCGAGGGGGTCAAGGGAGGTTCTCCTCTCATGGGGGTGCATCGGGGCCCCCGGTCGGTTCGCCGGGGAGGACTGCGCGCGTCGGGATCGAATTCGCAAACCACCCGACGCGCGTCGAAGGCGCATCAACCGCCGGGCGATGCAGCCGTCGAAGGTTTCGCCGCGCGGTGGTGCGAGGCGGGCAGGCGGGCCGCGCGCAGCTCGCGCGCGGTCATGCCGAAGTGCTGTCGGAAGTACTGCGAGAACGTCGACTGGTTGCGGATGCCGATGCGGGCGCCGATCGCCGCCAGCGGCATCGCCGTCCCTTCGACCAGCCGCCGGGCGAGGTCGAGGCGGCAGCGCGTGGCCATGGCATGGGGTGTCTCGCCGAACACGTCGCAGAACACGCGCAGGAAGTGCCAGTGCGACATGCCGGCCATCTCGGCGATCCGGCGCAGCGGCATGCCCACCCCGACGCCCGAGGCGATGTGCCGATGCACGCGCAGCAGCGCGGCGTAGGACGCGAGCCGCCGTGCGCGCGTGCGTCCCGGGCAGCGCTCCACCAGGGCATCGCAGCGCAGGGCTTCGCGCAGCAGCAGTTGGACGAGCTCGCGCAAGGCGCCGTCCATCCCCGTCGCGGAAGACTGCGCGACGCCGTGCCGCAGGGCGAAACGCGTGAGCGCCGCGCCGAGATCGTGGGCGCCCGACAGGCGTTGGCTCACCGCGCCGAGCAGGTCGGCGCCACGGGCCTCCGGCAGCAGGCGTTCGCGAAGCGCGCGCGGGAGCACCAGCCCGACGGCTCGCGCCTGCGATTCGGACAGTGCGCCGACCGTCATCGGCTCGCCGTCGCAACTGAAGAACGGCTCGCCGGCCGGCAGGTCCAGGCAATCGCCATCGATGAAGACGCGAAGGCAACCGGTCGTTGCGACCCAGAGGCTCGCGGGACCGGCGTGGTTCCACGCCAGTTTCAGGGGTCCGTCGGCCAGCAGCAGGGTGGCCACGCCGTCATCCGCGAGGTCGGGCGACGATCCGCCGTCCATGCCGGGCAGCAACGGGCCCTCGCGGCGCACGTCGCGAACCTGCAGGCGGAGGGCAGCATCCATCGGTCGCGTGTCGCGCCACGCCGCGCAGGTGTCTGGCGAGTACCGGTGGTCGCTGGCGAGACTCATGGGCGCGACGCCCCGCCGGCTGCGTCGGACGCTTCATCGGGCAGCAGCGACAGCACCAGCCGCCCCCGCACGCGGCGACTCTCGCTGCGCCGGTGCGCCGTCGCGGCCGCGGCCAGCGGGAAGACCTGTTCGATTTCGACGCGCAACCGTCCCGCCGCCAGTTCCCGTGCGACGACCTCGAGCATCTTTCCGCTGGGCGCGACCAGGATCGCCTCGCCGCGGATGCCGCGGCGCCGCAGTTCGCCCTCGTCGGGCGGCTCGACCAGGCTGACCACGATGCCGCCCGGCTTGAGCACGCCGTAGGAGCGCTCGAGCGTGTCGCCGCCGACGGTATCGAGCACGGCGTCGACATCGCGCACCACCTGCTCGAACGGCTGCGCGGTGTAGTCCACGAACTGGTCCGCCCCGAGGCCGAGCAGGAACTCCCGCCGGCCCGTCGATCCAGTGGCGATCACGCGCACGCCGCTCGCCTTGGCCAGTTGCAGGGCGATGTGGCCCACGCCACCGGCCGCGCCGTGGATGAGGACGGTCTGCCCGGCCTTGAGCTTGGCGGTGCCGAAGAGCGCCTGCGAGGCGGTGAGTGCCGGCATCGGCAAGGCCGCGGCGATCGCGTGTGACACGCCGTCGGGCTTGTGGGCAATCGCGCGTACGTCGACCACGACGTACTCGGCATACGCGCCCGGGGTCGCCAACGGCAGCATGCCGAACACCGCGTCGCCGACCGCGAACCCTTCGACGTCCTTGCCAACCGCGTCGATCACGCCCGAGAAGCCGTACCCGGGGATGATCGGCGGCGGGTAGGGAAATCCGGTGAACGGGCCCCCCTTGCGAATCTCCCAGTCGATCGTGTTCACGCCGGCCGCATGGACCCGGACGCGGACGAATCCCTTCCGCACGTCGGGGGCGCGCACCTTGACCACCTTGAGCACGTCGGGCGATCCGTAGCGGGCGTAGCGCACGGCCTCCATGCGTTGGATTTCGGCTTGCGCGCCGAGCGGCACCAGGAGCAGAACCAGGCCCAGCAGCAGGTGGCGGATCATGCGTAGTCTCCGGTGATCGGTGCCCCAACCTTAGGCAGGCCGGACAGCCGCCAGCAGGCGACCTGGGCCGAACGTCGGGCCGCACGGGACGAACGTCGTCCGGCGCGGGACCAAGTGCATGCCGGGAACAGATGCTTCACGCTAACGTGGCCACCTCCGCAGGCCCGGAGCCCGTGCCATGGCCGATTCGATCGGCGCCAACCCCCGTATCCCGATGCCCATCGCGCCGCCGATCGCGGCATGGCGCCGGACGGCCTGGGAGGCCGCGCGCTGGTGGGCGGTGTGGATGCTGCCGATCTCGCTGTTCCTGCCCTTGCGCATCATGGCCGACGGCATGTCGCCGCAGCCGGTCGGCATCGTCTGCCTGCTGCTCGATGCGCTGCTGGAAAGCCTGCTGTGGCTGGCCGCCACGCCGGTGCTGCTGGCGATGCTGCGCCGGCATCCGTTGCAGTGGCCCCCGTCGTGGCGCGTCGTCGCCGCGCACGCCACCGCGGCCATCGGCGTCACCGCGGCGAACTCGGTCGGCCATCTGCTCGGCGGACTCTGGTTGCGCCGGACGCTGCAGCCCGGGCTCGACCTGCCGCCGTGGCCCGACCTGCTGCTGCTGGAGGCGCTGTACCGCGGGCCGATCAACCTGATCCTGTATGGCGCGGCCGTGGCGGTGATCGCCGCCTGGCAGGCGCACGTCCGCGAGCATGCGCGCGAACGCAGCCTGATCCAGGCGCGACTCGACGCGCTGGCCAGCCAGATCGAGCCGCACATGCTGTTCAACACGCTCAATGCGATCAGCGAGATCGTTTATCGCGACGCCGAGCGCGCCGATCGTGCGCTGTGCCGGCTGGGCGACCTGCTGCGCGCACTGATGGCGCGCCGCAGCGCGGTGCATCCGCTGGGCGACGAGCGCCGGCTGGTCGCCCAGTACCTGGCGGTGCACGAGGTGCTGCTCGGTGAGCGCCTGCGGGTATCGGTCGACATGCCGCGCGCACTGGATGCCGTCCCCGTGCCCTCGCTGTTGCTGCAGCCGCTGGTCGAAAACGCATTGCGGCACGCGCGGCCGCCATCCGACGCCCCGCTCGAGGTCTGGATCGGCGCCCACGGCGACGGCGGCCACCTCGTGGTGACGGTGCGCAACAACGGCATCGCGACCGATGCCGGCGCGGGTGGCTTCGGCCTCGGCCTGCGCAACACGCGCGAGCGGCTGGGCGCCCTTTATGGCGACGATGCGCAGGTGCACTGCGACTTCGGCACTGCCGGGGCCGGCTGCGTGAGCGTGCGGTTGCCGATGGCGGCGACGCCGTGAACCTGGCGCCGATCCGCGTGCTGCTGGTCGACGACGTCGATCTCGCACGCGACAAACTGCGTCGCTATCTTGCCGACCACGCCCACGTGCAGATCGTCGGCGAAGCAGAGGGCATGGCCGACGCCGTGTCGAAGGCGCGCACGCTCGAGGTCGACCTGGTGTTCCTGGACATCCGCCTCGCCGAGGGCAACGGCCTCGATGCCGCCACCCGCCTGCGCGCCGCGGGCCAGCGACTGCCGCTGGTGGTCTTCGTCACCGCATTCGCCGAACACGCGCTGGAGGCCTGGCGCCTGGAAGCGATCGATTACCTGCTCAAGCCGGTCGATCGCGAGCGCGTCGCGCAGGCGATCGAGCGTGCCCGACGGCATCTGCACCAGCGACCGGCCGCCCACGCACGGCGGATCGCCTTGCGCGTCGACGCCTCGGTCCGCCTGGTGGCGGTCGACGACATCGAATGGGTCGAGACCGCGCGCAACTACGTCGCCGTGCATGCGCGCGAGGGCACCCTCATCAGCCGGCTGTCGCTGCGCGGCCTGATGGAAGAGCTGGACCCGTCCGTCTTCGTTCGCGTCCATCGCACCGCGCTGGTCAACCTGGGCCGGGTGCGGGGCGTGCACGGCGCCAGCGCAGGTCCACGCGAGATCGAGCTCGACAGCGGCCGCCGCATCGCCGTCGGACGATCGTTCGTCGGCAACCTGCTGGAACACCTGGCGCGCAGCGCCCGCGGCTTCGGCTAGGTCGCATCGCGGCGTCGCGCGCCTCCTGTAGGAGCGCTGCGTGCAGCGCGACCGGACTGCGGCAAGCCCCAAGAGCTCGCGGCGCACGCGCCGCTCCCACAACGCATCGGGCAGCCCTCGCACCGCGTCGCGACCCGAAGGAGTGCCCTGTGAGAGCCGGTTCCACCGGCGATCAACCTGCCAATGCGCCATCGCAAGACCGTCGCCGGTGAAACCGGCTCCCACATCGCGCGCCTTCTGTAGGAGCGCTGCGTGCAGCGCGACCGACCTGCAGCAAGCCCGAAAAGCTCGCGGCGCACGCGCCGCTCCCACAAACCCCAGACCCTGGCGCAACGCCTCGAAGGTGCGCACCAGGTGGGAGCCGGTTCCACCGGCGACCGACCTGCCGAAGCCTCACCGCAGCACCGTCGCCGGTAGAACCGGCTCCCACATTGCACGCTCTCTGTAGGAGCGCTGCGTGCAGCGCGACCGACCTGCAGCAAGCCCGAAAAGCTCGCGGCGCACGCGCCGCTCCCACATCGCGCGCCAAGCCTGTGGGGGCGCTGCGTGCAGCGCGATCAACCTGGCGGCATCCCTCCACCCGGCCGCGCAAACCAGATCCACCCCTCGGTCTCTGCGGCCACGCGCTGCGCCGCATCGGGCGCGATGCATCGTCCCTCCAGGAAGTCCAGCGCACACACGATGCACAAACACGCATCGAAGATGTCCGAGGGCTCCCCCACGCGCTCGCGCAGACCCGTCAGCCGCGGTTCGAAGGCATCGATCATCGGCCCGCGGGCGCCGACGGTAGCGGGGTCCTTGTACTTCGACCGCGCCACGCCGTGCGCGGTCAGGGTCGCACCCGGATAGACCTCGATCACCGCATCCCGTGCGGCATCCGGCGACCAGGCCAACGGCAGGGATTTCGCGAAGTCACGGCGCAACGCGTTGAGCACGACCAACGCCTCCATCGCCGCCCGCGCGATCAGGTCGGCGCCGACCTCCAGCGGCTGCTTGCGCAGCGTGGTGCGCACCACGTCGTCCGTGCCGCGGCGGAACAAGTCGTTCTTTCGCACGTCGACAGGCTCGCCCGCGCGGTGCGCGGCGATCGTCGGACCCATCCGGCGCGGCCAACCGAGCGGCGCATCGATCGACAGCAGCACGCCATGGGGATCGCGCAGCGCTTCGCACATTGCGTCCGGCCACGCCGTTCCCGGCTTGCCCAGCAAGCCCTGCGCGACCAGCTGCGCGCCCGTTTGGGTGCGCTCCGCCACCGCCCAGCCGAATCGCCGGCGGTCGGAGGCCGCGTCAAGCCCGATGATCCAGCGGGGCGTGTGCATTCGCGTCGTGCGGGTCATTGCCGGTCCCTTTCGCAACGGAGGGCACGGGCAGGTTCGGCGCGACAGCCTGGCCGATGCGCGGCACGACCAGGGGGCCGAGCCATCGGTTCGACTTTACCGAACGCGCCCTGCCGATCGCCGTCGAACCCAGGCCATCGGGAAGCTTGAAGAACGTGCCGCGCGAAACGCGCCGAGCGTGCGAAGCGACAGCGAGCACACCGGCGCAAACGGGCCGCAGGCTCCAAGGCAGCCCCGGCGTGCGCCGTGCCGACCCAAGCACGGCATTCGCCGTCAGTCGCGCAGGAATTCCTCGCAGAACCCCGCAACCGCCATCACCGCACACAGCCCGCGCGTACCGGCGAGTTCCAGGAGGTCGGCATCACCGCTCACCAGGGCGTCGGCGCGCGCCACGATTGCCAGGTGCAGGAATGGAAGATCGTGCGGGTCGCGGCAGCGCGGTACGGGCGGAAGCGGGTCGGGCATCCGCACGACCTCCACCCACGGCAGCCAGTCGGCCAGCAGTTCTTCCTGCTCGTGCGCCGAGAGCTTGAACTTCGGATAGGCGAGCACGCGCACCAGCTCCTGCGCGGTGGCGGTGCTGGCCAGCGGCACGAGGCGCCGCGCCTGCCATCCGGCCCGCACGCGGCCCGCCGGCCCGCCGCCGAAGAGCAGTGCCGACAGCACGACGTTCGTGTCGAGCACCACCCGCGGCGGCGCTTTGTTCATGGGCGCGCGGCCGGCTTCCTGCGCGTGCGCTTTCGGGTCTTGGTGCCCTGGTCGCCGTAGCCGCCGGGGCTTTCCGCCACCTGCAAGGGCTTCGCCGGGCCTCGCGCCCAGGCCACGGCCGCCGCCACGTCGGCATCGCCGAGCCCCAGCGCGGCCAGCTTTGCGCGAACGGCATCGCCGCGCTGGATGCGCACGGGCGTCAGCAGGATCTGGCCATCCCGCACGGCGACGTCGAAATACTCCGACGCGCCGACGGCCTCGACCGCCGCCTTCGGCAGGGTCAACTGGTTCTTGGCGGTGAGCTTCGCGAGCATGGCGAACCCCGGAAGTAAGGAATCCTTACTCTACCAGAGGCCAGCGACTGCATGCCCAGAACCCGCTGCTTCAACGCCTCGCGGTCCTTCGGCTGGCCCGTGACGGGGATGGCGTCGCTCATTGCAGCGCCCTCCCTTCATCCGCGGCGCGTTCCCACGGTACGGCGGGCACCAGCACCGGCTTCGCGGCATCGCGGAACGGACGAGGCACCGGCGCCCCAAGGTGCGGCAACTCCCAGGCCGCAGGGTCGACCTCGCCCCCCGCCGCGTCAGGGCCTCCGCAACGCGCCCGACCTACCCAAACGCCACACCACCCCTGTGGGAGCGAGCAACGCTCGCGACCGCCACCTCCACCCTCGCCGCAGCCGCATTGCCGCCGTAGCCCGCAATGTTTGCCCCCCACGACAACGCACCGTGCCCCACCACACCCGCCACGACAGCATCGCGTCCTCCTCGACCGTCATGCCCGCCGGCGCGGGCTGGCGGGCGATGGCGCGCAGGCGGGCGGCGGCGCGCTGCCAGGCGCCCTCGGCGCCTTCGATGCGCGCGCGCACCCACAGGCAGTACATCGCGCAGGCGGCCTGCGACAGCGGGTGGCCGTGGGTGACCAGCGACTGGCGCGCGGCCAGCCAGGCCAGTTCGGCGTCGCTCGCGGCGTGCCACAGGGCCAGCGGCAGCACGCGCATCAGCGCCCCGTTGCCGAGGTGGGTGGCCTCGCGCGGGCCGGCGCGGTGCGCGGGCCAGCCCATGTGCAGGCGGTTGATGGCGGTGGCGGTCTGCCTGCCCACGTCGGTGACCATGCGCCGCGGCGCGTAGTGGCCGGTGTGCAGCCAGGCGTGCAGGCGGCGGCCGAGGTCCGCGACGTCGAGCCCACCGCAGGCCAGCAGCGATTCCAGCAGGCAGAAGGCGTGCGCGGTGTCGTCCGACCACAGGCCGGGCGGCGCGCCGCGGTGGGCCACGTCGTAGCCCGGCGGCGCGACGGGGCGGATCCACGCGCGCGGCGGCATCCATTCGGGCGGCGTGTGCTGGTAAGGCACGCCGAGGATGTCGCCGGCCATCAGGCCGAACATCCCCGCGGCGAGCCGCGGGTCGGCGGCCAGCGCGGCGCGCACGCGGGCGTCGGCCTTCAACGCGGCCGGGAAGCAGGACAGGTCGATCATGGGCCGGTCCTCAGTGGCGCGCCGTCGAGCGGGCCGGCTGCATCGGCGGCTTCGCCGGCAGCGACGCCACGCCGCCCTTCAGCATGTACTTGAGCCATTCCGACCAGGGCACGCGCGTGCCACAGGGCAGCAGCTCGTAGCGCACGCCGACGACGCCGCTGGGGTCGTACTGCAGGGTCAGGCTGCCCGCCTTCTCGAGCGCTTCGGTGGTCAGCAGGAAGGCTTCCATTTCCAGCCCGTCGGCGCCTTTGGAGCATCTCGTCGAAGCCTCGCTGCGGCTGGCGAGGAATCCGGCCGCCTGCAGGTCGGCAGCCAGCGCGGGCACGCCGGCCATCGGCAGCACCATGAAGGCGACGTACACCGGTCGGTCGACCCGCCACGCCGGCCGACCGTCGGCCAGCGCCAGCGGCTCGATGCGCGTCGGCAGTCCGGTAGCGGCACTGACGATCGCGCGTGCGCCTTCGATGCTGTCGAACCAGCCCAGGCGCCGCTGCTCGTCGTAGTGCACCTGGCTGCCGCACAAGCCGACCCAGGCCTCGACGTGGTCGCGCGGCGTGTACACCGGCCGCGTCGGCAGCCACTCGCGGAAGGCATCGACCTCCAGCGCGTGCAGCGGCAGCGCCATGACGATCATCGGCCCGTACGGCGCCCACAACACGCTGGTGCCATAGCGCGGCGGCATGGCGACCGCATGCCCGTGCAGCGCGCGCACCAGCGACCAGTCGCAGCCCGACGGCATCGGGTCGAAAGCGGCCGCCAGCAACTGCTCCTGCAGCGACGCCACGACGGTGGCCTCCAGCGGGTTGCTGCCGAGGAACTGCGTGCGCACCCGCGCACGCCGCGTCGGGCGGTGGTATTCGACCAGCAGCGACGACAGCGCCGCGTCGTCCGCCCAGCGCGCGCACCAGCCGCGCGCGTCGGACGAGAAGGCTTCGGCATCGAAGGCGCCGACCGCGAACCAGGCCGGCAGGTCGTCGGGCGACCGCACGGCGGCGAGGTCGTACGGGCGGAACCAGTCATCCGGCACCGACGGCGTCGGGACGGGGTGGATCAAGGGAATCGCGTGCATGGGTGGTCCTCGGTTGGGTTCCGGACCATCCCCCACGGGCGCGGACGCGCCGCGCGGGGAACGCTTTAGCTGCACTTGATGAGTCGCCCGCAAGTTGTCCGTAAAATCGGCGACCGGGCCCCGGAAACGACGAGGCCCGCCCCTGCTGCAGCAAAGGCGGGCCTCACGGGATGCCGTCAGGGGTCCGCTTTAGCTGCATCAGTTACGCGCCCGCAAGCAGGGGGACAAATCGGCGCGCCGAGCGTGCCTCAGAGGGGAGTCGACGTCAACAACGCCATCGTGCATGGTTCAGGTGAAGCTTTTCGACCAGGTTTGGCATCGCACGGCGAATCTCCTAACCCCGGCGCCATGCTCGCAACCCCAGAACCAAATGACGAGTTGCCCTAAAGTTAGGTGCAGCTGATGGATCCCTTCGGGACGGAAATTCAGCTCGCTCACAGAGACAGCGGCGCGGTAAAGCGCCTTATGTTCCGAGCCGTTGCTTCGGGCTCCAGCACTTCACCCGCTCTGCGTCACGACCGGGTAACTTGCAGAATGCGACCCCCTGCTCAAGATAGGTGTCAGAGAACTCTCGTGTCTGCACCTTCCGACCGAAAGCTCCCTCAAGCGCTCGAAGGCCGCCGGTGCTCTGATTACATGCGAAAGCCACGACGCCGCCAATTTGGGTCATGAAGTCATACTCCTGACCCTCGAAGTCGCTCGGGTCCTGCGAAAGCAGCATTACAGAGACACCCTTCGAGCGACTCTTTGTGATGATGTCTACAAGTGCATCGTTCTTCGCGTTCTTGAGGACCTTTCGGGCTTCGTCGATAACAACAACCTGCCGCACCTTGCGGAATCCTTCCGAAGAAACTTCTGCCTCCGTCTTTGTCAAGATGCTTGCACTGAGTGCCTCAAGAAGCATCAATGTAACCAACTTCTTCAGCTCCTCCGGCAGTATCTTGAGACTGACTACCCAAGACATTGCGAAGAATTCATCGGGGCTATGTGCAGGCGAAAAGCACTTAAGGCTTGTCAGTTCCTTCAATCGACTGACGACGGTATCAACACCCTTACCATTTGCCTGAAGTAGCGCTTCATACTTAAGCAGCACAGCTGCCAGATCTCTGCCGGCGGGCTTCGAAGAAACGGCAACGATTGCATCAAGCAGATCGCTCTTCTGTTGTGGACCAGCATTTGGGCACGTCAGCGCAATGGCATCGCGCAACCGCCCAGCAGCGTAAGCGTTCACTCCGTGCCGTCCTTGACTACCGGTTTGCGCTGTGCAGCAGCGAGCGCAGCGGGTTGGCCGCGAAGCGTTCCTTCCACAGCCGCGGCGTGAGTTCCTCGACCCGCGATGCCGGGTGCTGGCCGAC
>JAJTHZ010000164.1 GCA_021299185.1 Lysobacteraceae bacterium
CGGCGCGAGCCAGCGCGGCGCGCGGCGCGCGCGCGTGGCCTCCAGCGCGACCTGCCGCGCGCGGTTGAGCCGCGACAGGGTCGCGGCGTCCAGCGACTCCGTACCGGCATCGAGTTCGCGCCGCGCGGCATCCAGCCAGCGCGCGTCGTCGTCGCGCGGTTCGTGGGCGGGGTTCATCGCAGGTCCTCCAGGCGCGTGCGCAGCGCGGCCAGCGCGCGCGAAAGATGGGTCTTGACGCTGCCCTCGCTGCAGCGCATCGCGTGCGCAGTCTGCGCCACGTCGAGGCCCTCCCACATCCGCAGCAGGAACGCCTGGCGCTGGCGCAGCGGCAGCGCGCGCAGCGCGGCGTCCAGCGCTTCGCGCGTCTGGCCGTCGGCCAGCCGCGCCAGCGGCCCCGGGTCGCCCGGATCGGCGACCTGCTCGATCGGGTCCTCGCCCGCCTCGTCGTCGGCGCGCCCGAACCACACCCGCCAGCGGCGGTGCACGCCGCTGCGGCGATGGTGGTCGAGGATGCGCGAGTCCAGCACGCGGTGGAACAGCGGCCCCCATTCGTCCTCGGGCTTGTCGGCGTAGTTGCGGGCGAAACCGAGCATCGCGTCCTGCACCAGTTCGAGCGCGTCCTCGCGGTCGCGGGTGGACAGTTCGGCGATGCGCAGCGCGCGGCGCTCGATGCCGCGCAGGAAGCGGTCGAGCGCAACCTGCCGGGGAGCGGCCTGCGCGGGCGCGGATGCCATGCGGTGCGGAAGGGCGTGGAGAACGGTGGCGAGGGACATGCGGGGCGACGATAGCGGGCACGACGGGGCCCGTCGCCCGCTCAACGCAGCACGCCG
Source organism: Lysobacteraceae bacterium (assembly GCA_021299185.1). Lineage (GTDB taxonomy): Bacteria > Pseudomonadota > Gammaproteobacteria > Xanthomonadales > Ahniellaceae > UBA4656. Next base: position 831 of record JAJTHZ010000164.1, read on the forward strand.
CGTTCGGTTGACCGATGTCAAGTCGGGAAACGCGGTTCCGGCCCGCCCATGCACAACCCGGCGCGGCCGCGGCGCATGCGAGGCGCGGTCCGCTGCGGTGTACCGCTGGGCATTCGCGTAGCCTCTGTAACCCAATGATTCGGATGGTCTTTCAGAACTTGGGCAAAAGATGACCAAGTTGCTGCAGAGGCCTTTCCGCAGGCCGATTCACGGGCCAGCGCAGGCGCTGCCCACAGGTTTATCCACAGGGCATGTGGATAAGGCAGGAATCCGTTTGCAGTGAAGCGCTTGGCGCGATTTCCTGGACCATCGCGCAGCAGTTTCCGGCAAGCCGCGCTTGCGGCTCGCGCGCGCGGCCGTATGCTCGCCCTCCCCTCGCCCGAGCCTGCCCATGGCCCAGGTCCTACGGGTCGCGGTGCCGGTGCCGCTGCCCCGCGTGTTCGACTACCGCGCCCCCGATGCTGCGCCACCGCGCGAGCCCGTGGGCTGCCGCGTGGTGGTGCCGTTCGGCCGTCGGCGCGTGGTCGGCGTGGTGGTCGCGGTGGCGGAGTCGGTGTCGGACGACGCCGAACTGCGCGCCGCGGAGGCCTGGCTCGACGCGGCCTCGCCGTTCGGCGCGGAGCTGTGGTCCAGCCTGCATTGGGCGGCGCAGTACTGGGCGCACCCGCTGGGCGAGGTGCTGGCCACCGCGCTGCCGGTCGCACTGCGCCAGCCCGAACCCATGGCCCTGCCGCAGGCGCGCGCCTTCGCCCTCGCGGCCCCCGTCGACGAAACCCGCGCGCGCACGCGCGCCGGCAGCCAGCCGCGGCGCGTGGTCGACGCGCTGGCCGCCGGGCCGCTGGATGGCGATGCGCTGGACGCGCAGGTGCCCGGTGCGTCGCGCGTGCTGTCCGACCTGCGCGCGCGCGGGCTGGTCATCGAGGTCGCGCCGACGGCCGCGCCCGCCGTCGCGCGGCCGGGTCCCGCGTTGTCCGACGAACAGCGCGACGCCGCCGCGGCGATCCTGGCCCAGGATGGCTTCGCCGCCTTCCTGCTGGAGGGCGTGACCGGCAGCGGCAAGACCGAGGTCTACCTGGCGGCGATCGCGCAGGCGCTCGCGCGCGGCCGCCAGTGCCTGGTGCTGGTGCCCGAGATCGGACTCACGCCGCAGGCCATCGCGCGCTACCGCGCGCGCTTGGGCGTGCCGGTGGCGGCGCTGCACTCGGGGCTCGGCGACGGCGAGCGCGCCGCGGCCTGGCTGGCCTGCGCGCGCGGCGAGGCGCCGCTGGTGATCGGCACCCGCTCGGCGGTGTTCACCCCGCTGGCGCGCCCGGGGCTGATCGTGGTCGACGAAGAGCACGACGGCTCGTACAAGCAGATCGAGGGCTTCCGCTACCACGCGCGCGACCTTGCGCTGGTGCGCGCGCGCGCGCTCGGCGTGCCGGTGGTGCTGGGCTCGGCCACGCCCTCGCTGGAGTCGCTGGCCAACGTCGCCGCCGGCCGCTACCGGCTGCTGCGCCTGACCCACCGCGCGGCGGGCGCGCGCGCGCCATCGGTCGAGGTCGTGGACCTGCGCGGCGCGCGACTCGACGACGGCCTGTCGCCGCGCGCGCTGGCGGCGATCGGCGAGACGCTGTCGCGCGGCGAGCAGGTGCTGGTGTTCCGCAACCGGCGCGGCTTCGCGCCGGTGCTGCTGTGCCACGCCTGCGGCTGGCACGCCGAGTGCCCGCGCTGCGACCACCCGATGACCCTGCATGCCGCCGACGCCGCGCTGCGCTGCCACCACTGCGGCTACCAGCAGCGGCGACCGGCCGACTGCCCGGCCTGCCATGATCGCGGGCTGCTGCCGGTGGGGGTCGGCACCGAGCGGCTCGAAGCCGCGCTCGCGCGCCGCTTCCCCGAACACACGGTGCTGCGCGTGGATCGCGACAGCATGCGCCGGCGCGGCGCCTTCGACGCCCTGCTGGAACGGCTCGGCGACGGCCGCCCCGCGCTGCTGGTCGGCACCCAGATGCTGGCCAAGGGACACGACCTGCCACGCCTGACCCTGGTGGTGCTGGCCGACGTCGACGGCGGCCTGTTCTCGCCCGACTTCCGCGCGCCGGAGCGGCTGGCGCAACTGGTGGTGCAGGTGGCGGGCCGCGCCGGCCGCGCCGATCGCGCCGGTCGCGTGCTGCTGCAGACCCACCAGCCCGACCATCCCCTGCTCGCGCGCCTGCTGTCCGGCGGCTACCCCGCGTTCGCCACCGCCGAACTCGACGAGCGCCGCGCGCTCGGCCTGCCGCCGTTCGCGGCGCACGCCCTGCTGCGCGCCGAGGCCCGCGAGAAGCCGGCGCTGGACGGCTTCCTCGGTGCCGCGCGCGGCCTGTTCGCGGACGCGCCGGAGGTCGCCGCGCGCGGACCGCTGCCGGCGCCGATGCCGCGCCGCGCCGGCCTGCTGCGCGCGCAACTGGTGCTGGAATGCCCGCGCCGCGGCGGCCTGCAGGCCGCGATCGCCGCGCGACTCGACGCGCTGTACGCGCTGCCCGGCGCGCGCAGCGTGCGCTGGTCGCTGGACGTGGACCCGCTCGACCTCGGCTGAGCGACGCCGGGCGCCGTCACCACTGCAGGCTGCGCGCGATGTGTGCGCGCAGGCGCGCGGCCTGCTCGGGCGTCATCGCGCCGAGGATGCCGCGTGCGGACTCCGGCAGGTGCGCCACCGCGGCCTGCGGGTCGTCGAAGATGTACCAGTCGAAGAACGCGCGCCACGCCGCGCGCTCGGCCGGCGGCAGGTCGCGGAGGGTCAGCAGGGCGTGCTGCAGGGTGGTGCTCGGCGTGGTGGCGTGCGCGGGCGCTTCGCGCCACCAGGTGTTGACCATCGCGCCGACCGCGTCCAGCGATTCCGCGTGGTGCCACCACAGGCTCGGCAGGTAGAGCCCGTCGCCCGGGCCGAGTTCGGCCACCACCGCGTGGCGCGCGGCCTCGGCGAAGCGCGGAAAGCGCGCGAGGTCGGGCGCATGGAAGTCGACGAGGCTCACCGGCTGCCCCGCCGGCGTGAACTCCAGCGGGCCGGGGTAGAGGTTGCCGACCTGCTCCGGCGGGAACAGGATGTAGCGCCGCCGGCCGCCGACCACGCAGATCAGGTTCGACGGCAGGTCCCAGTGCGCGGACACGCGCGTGCGGTTGCCGAGCCACAGCGCGTTGAGCTGCTCGGTCGAGGGCGACGGGAACGGCAGCGGATTGTCGCGCAGGAAAGCGGGCGCCACCTGCGGCAGACGGATCGCCCCGGCGTAGAAGAACGGTGGCCGCGCCGCCAGCCGGTACTCGAGCAGCAGGCCCAGCAGTTCCGACAGCGGCAGCGTGCGACGGTCGAAGTTGAAGGCCGACAGCGACTCGTCGGCATAGAACACGCGCCCGCCGGCCGCCGGCGCGCCGAAGAACGCCTCTACCGGCACCTCGCCGCCCATCGCGCGCAGGTAGGCGCACAGCGCGGCATCGCCATCCCGCGCGGCCGCCACCGCGGGCCAGTGCGCGACCAGGCCGCGGAACACGCGCGGTCGTGCAGCGGGCAGCACCTCGGCGCGGAACGTCGACTCGTCGAGCGGGCCCTGCTCGGGCACGCGGGGGCATTGCGACCAGTCGATCATGCGCGGCCTCATCCACGGGTTGCCGAGGCCGGAAGCGTAGCGGTTCCGGTGGCCACCTCGGCAGCCGCATCCCCAAGGGGCCTGCTCCAGCGCGCGGTGCCCGTGGCAGCCAGCGCTTTGTCGTGCGCGCGGAGTGATGCGGATGCCGGCACAGCAGCCATGCGTTGTGGGAGCCGCTTCAGCGGCGGCGACGACACACCCGATTGCCGCAGTCGCCGGCAAAGCCGGTTCCCGCATCACAGGCCCGGGCGCCGCGGTCGCGAGCACCTCGCCGGCACGCCGGACCGCTGGGGCCACAACCCCGCGCGCGGCAGCGGCACGGCCAACCGCGAGGCCTGGCTCGCCTTCCTTCGCGCGGCGACCATGCTGACCGACGACGAAGCCGGCCAGCGCCGCGCCAAGGCCGCGCTGGAGCAGGCCGTCGCGCTGGACCCGAACTACGCCGACGCCTGGATCGCGCTCGGCAGCCTGCTCGGTGCCGGTGGCGGACCGGGCGGCACCTTCGCCGACGACGGCGCCGAACTGGCGCAAAGCCGCCGCCGCGCGATGGCCGCGCTCGACCGCGGCATCTCGCTGGCGCCGAACGAGCCCGGCCACTACCTGCTGCGCTCCGAAATCCGGCACCTGTATTTCTATGACTGGGAAGGCGCCGAGGCCGACCTCGACACCGCCGAGTCGCTGATGCCGCGCCCCACCGCGCACCTCTACATCCAGCGCGCGCGGCTGGCGGCATCACGCGGCGATCTGCGCGCAGCGCTCGATTTCGACGACCGCGCCTCCGCGCTCGATCCCGAATCCGGCTCGCTGCGCAACAAGGGCTGGCATTTGATCGCGCTCGGCGAATACGCCGCCGCGCGCGAACTGCTGCTGCGCGAACACGCGGTGCGCCCGTTCGAGTCCAGCCTCAACTACTACCTCGGCCTGTGCGACCTCTACGAAGGCCTGCCGGAAGCCGCGCTGGCCCGCTTCGAACAGGCCGGCACCGTGCACCGCCTCACCGGCACCGTGCTTGCCCACGTGCGGCGCGGCGACCCCGAAGCGGCCCGCAGCACGCTCGCCTCGCTCGAACAGCGCTTCGCCGACACCGCCGCCTACGAGATCGCCATCGGCCACGCCTGGCTCGGCGAAACCGACGCCGCGTTCAGGTGGCTGGACCGCGCGATCACGGTCGGCGACGGCACCTTGCTGTACCTCGGCTTCGACCCCCTGATGGCGCCGCTGCGCAACGAGGCACGGTTCGGCGAGGTGCTGGCGCGGATCCGGTATCCTGGTCGGGCGCAGGCGGCGTCGTGATACGGCGGCCGCGATCACGCGATGCGAAATGCGGATTGCGTGGTGCGTAGGGTGCAATGAGGTGCGTAGGGTGCAATGAGCGCAGCGAATTGCACCGGCTTCCATGCAGCGGTGCAATTCGCTGCGCTCATTGCACCCTACGGTGCCTTGCGCCCCACGGGCGGATTTTTCGTCATGTAACCAGTCGTGTTCGTGAGCCGCATGCCATTTACGTTCGAAACCCTGCACGCCAAGGCCGCCGGCCGCACGCTCATCCTGCGCGGCAAGCTGCTGGATGGCGCATTCTTCGGTCCAGAGAACGTGGTTCTTCGCTCGTGCAATCCCATGAAATCGAACGCCCGATCGGGTGGCCTGTACTGCCCGAGCACACCAGCACCGTGCTCGTGCTTGTCGTAGGTGCGCCTCCTGACGGGTTCGACGTCTGGCGGGTGGAGGGCGTGGGCATCACGGACTCGGATGCCCCACGGGTCGACATCACAGAAGTACTTGCTGAACCTGCGTTTTGGGTGACGCAAGTCATCATCCACTGCCAGCCGCAGGACACGGACGAACCGGGACTCGAGTGGTTTGGCATCGATGCCGAAACGGCGAACGCGTGGTATGACGCCCGCATCGAAGCGCATCTGCGGAGTGGAGTTTGGCCGTTCATCCGTGCCGACCTGCCCGATGGTCGATACATCGAGCTCGAGATGGCTTGCGGCGCCGAGTACCAGGATCGAATCTGGATCGGACACATACCGGAAGGCGAGCGGACGATGCTGGGCTACCACAGTGGCCACTTCTCGCTGCCCGCGCTGCGCCTGGCCGAAGCGGAGTGGTTGGCTAACGCGACTTCGCACGCTGCGAGCGGATTGATCTGGCTTGCCGCAGCCTATGTCGACCGCACAAAGCGGCCGATCGAACTGGCGGATCGCCTCGCATTGAACGTTCCCGGCCTACGCCCGGAGAGCCGAAGGGCGTACGCCGACGCGTTGCTGGCTGGGCTGGTCGTCGATGACGTGACGTGGACCCAGGACTCGACGCTCGGCTGGATCAACAATTCCATGTACAGCCAACGCAATCCGGACAGCCGACTCAGCAGCCTGTCGAAAGGCGGATTTCGGCATATCCAGTCGTTCTTTCGGGACGTCTGTAACGCCACCGAGTGACCGAACTCTCAAGGCCGAAGCGCACACCGAGGTCCGAAACTCCGAGACCAAGCTCAGGGCAAGTCGCTCGCCCTTCAAGTTCGCTTCACTCCAGCAACCTCGACCGAACCCGCGCCGCCGTCTCCACGAGCTGCTGCGCGCTGACCTGCACGCGCGCGCGACGCTGCGCATCGCCGCTCGCATCGTGAACCGTGCCGCGCGGCCGGCCGACGCCGTCGAAGGTGGCGAGTTGCGGCGGTCCCACGCCCCAGTCGCTGCCTTGCTGGCGCGGCACCACGTGGAAGTGGAAGTGCGGCGTCTCCTGTCCGCTGTACACGCCGTTGTTCTGGAACATGAGGATGCCCAGCGGTGCGAAGGCGCGCAGCAGCGCCCCGGCGACCCGCTGCGCCGCCACCAGCACCGCCCCGCATTCCGCGGGCGACAGGTCGAGCAGCGTGGCGACGTGGCGGCGCGTGATCACGCAGCACTGGCCGACTTCGAACTGCCACGGGTTGATCACCGTGAGCGTGTGCTCGCCTGCTTCGATGATCGCCCAGCGTTCCTGCCGGCCGGCCATGCCCTCGCAGAGGTCGCAGGGGTCGCGGTGGGGCAGTTCGAGCATCGTGCGCTCCGGTCCAACCGCGGGAACCGCGGGAACGCCGCGAGGGTACGTTGCGGGCTGCCGAAACGGTAGCGTTACCGCGCTTGTGCACGCTAGCGAGGCTTCAGGCCGCGCCCTGCGATGCGTGGCGGGCCAGTGCGGCGAACGCGAAGTCCCAGGCCCTGTCCTGCCATGCAGCCGCCTGGCGCCAGTCGTCCGAGGACCGCCAGCCCGTGTGGACCAGGGTGACTTGGGTCCCCTCGGCCGTCGCGTGCAGCGTCACCACCACATGCGTCAGCGGATCGGCGGCGTTCGCGAAGGACTTGAACTGCCGCGGACTGCGCCACTGGAAGCCAAGCACGCGGCCCGGTTCGTAGGCCGTGATCCGGCACCCGATCGTGCTGTCGTTCTCCGGATCCGCAGGGTCCCAGAACAACTCGTACAGCCCGCCGACGCCGGCCCCGACGACGGCCCGGTGGCACAGCCACGCCGCCAGGCTGGCTTCCCGGCAGAACAGGTCGAAGGCGCGGGTCGGGGAGATGGGCAGCGAGGCGGTCTTCACGATGACGGTGTCATCGACGGTCGCGATCAGCGATCGACTGCTCGACATGGCGTGCTCCGAAACGGGCCTGGTCACATCGGTTCCGAAACCGGGGTCACCATTGCGCCGCCCGTGTCAACAAGGCCGACAAAACTTCTCCCGAGACCCGGGCTTCTCTACTTCTACCGCTGACCCGCTCTTGGCTTGACCGTCCCCGCCTGTGTTCACGTGTGGCTGCGGCCCTTGGTCGCACCTGTCACCATTCTGGTTTAGGCGGTCATCCCGCCCTCGGCATCGCTGCCCCAAACACTCATCGGTTCTGC
>JAJTHZ010000163.1 GCA_021299185.1 Lysobacteraceae bacterium
AGAGATCATGTACCGTTCTTCTTGGGTGAGCTGGTGATACAGCATGGGTGCAACCCCTTCTTGCCGGAACGAGGTGGCAGCCAGTATCACCGCTCACCCGCTTTCGTTGATGGGTGTTGCACTTACTCTGTGAATCCGCGGGTATAGCGCCGGCGATGAGGCGGACCGCATCGAAGCCGTCATCCAGCGCACCACCCCGCGCGATGCCGACTCCTTCGATCAAGCCTTGTCGCAGACGGACACGTGCGGGCGGCGACTCCATTCGGTAAGGCGTGCCTTCGTTGATCACTGTGGTGACCGAGAGATCCTCCTGCGCGCCGAGAATCGTGCCCCGCGCGAGCGTGGAACTTCCTTGGCCATCGTCATAGAGATCGGTCGCGACCCCAAGGATCGCATTGCCTTTGCGGTAAACATGGGACCGCGGTGCCGCGACGTAGGAACTCGAAGGCGTGAATGCCGTCGTCACTCGAAGGTCCTGCTGTACTGCGCCGAAAGGCGTCAGCTCGATGAGCTCCGGATCAAGCCTTGGCGGCTCCAGGGCCACCACCGTCCCGGGCGTGAAGCCGACCCGCAAGGAGGGATCGTCGTAGGGCGGCACGCCCAGTATCCGATTGAAGTCGAGCGTTGCCTCAACCGGGCCAGGAGCCGGTCCGGCGACGAGGCTGTATCGCCAATCGCCGGGCGCGGTGGCGACCAGTGGTCCGGCTGTTGCGCCCGCGACGGTAAACGGCGGCAGCGCGCCGGAGTAGGGTTCGATTACGATCTTGTCCCCCCTGTAGAAGCCGCCACCCGGTAACGGCCAATTGACGTCTTCCCTGTACCAGTAAAGAGCACGAAGTCTCTGTGGCACGGGAAACTGGGTCCCTGGCGCTGCAGCCGTGATGTCGTAACCGCCGCTCGTCGCCTCACCACGATAGTCGCGCCACGCGTAGACAAGCACTTGCACGCCTTCGAGAGGATCGTCAAGCCCATCATCGCGGTATCGCGTTAGCCAATCGACGCTCGCAACGAGGTCACCGGCCGATGCACGTAGCGTGACGACGACTCGCCACAGGTTCGTCGGCACTAGCAATCCATGCGCGCCGGTCGCCGTGGTCACCCCGGTCATTGTGGATGATGCGCAGGGCAACGACGGTGCACCGATGACCGGTTCCGGGCCGCAACCCCCTTCGGCATAGATTCGGCTCGGAAATGCCTCAGGCACGCCGGGCGTGACCGAATCGCTCACGGTGAAGGAAATCGCCGCATTTGAAATCGGGTTCTCGAACCGATCCTGTAGTTCGGCGCGAAAAGCTCTTCCTCCGATCCCTCCGAGTACCAAGTAGTTCGTGTTCCGGAACAGGCGCAATCTGGCCGGCTGCGCTGGCCGTGCCTCGAGGGTGTACGGCAAGCCTGCAAAGATGTCTCCCCGTACGCTGGCGACCCGTACGTTGACCAACGAGACGCCGATCTTTTGAGGGTGCGGCCCGACCGACTGATCGATTTCGTAGATGGCGCCTTCGACGAAACGTTCTGGCGCTTGCGCTTCGACACGGGCGAGTCCGTAGCGATCGGTGATTCGCAGGATGCGCTGCGACGAAGCTCCAGAGTCTAGAAGTTGCGCATCACCTACCGCGACTTCAAAGGTCACGGCCGCACCCTGAACAGGCCGCCCTGTGGCGTCTCGAACCAACGCGGTCAGCGGCTGCTGGACACGCTCGCCCGCTACACCGCGCTGCACTCTGGCGGTTGCATCGATGGAAACGACCGCCGCCGCGCCAGGATCGGTGTTTGGCTCCTCCGCATACGGATTGCGCAAGGCCTCGGCGAGGTCGGGGAACGTCCACAGGCTCGGGGGGACCGCGGTGGATCCACCAGCAAGGCCGCCGGCGATGAACCAGCCGCTCTCGCCGCTGGCGAGATCCTGCACACGCCACGCGGCACCGCGCCAGTTCGCCACGGCGGCCGGGCTGCGCACCGTGTCGACGACCTTGCCGTCGTCCAGCCAGGCCTGGATCGCCGCACGCACCGACGGCGGATGCGCGAGGACGTCGACACTGTCGCCGCGGGTGAGGCGGATGCGCTGCGCGGCGGGCGCGGCCGCCAGTGCCTTGTCGGCAGAGACCGAGGGCACGCCCCACTGCTGCTCGAACACCTGGTGTTCGAGTGCGCTGCCCTGCAGCGCCGACCAGCGCAGGAAGTCGGCCTCGAGCAGGAGCCCGTCGCGCTGCGCGACCGGCTCCACCGGGCGCAGACCGGCATCCACCGCGACCCCCGAGAACTCGAGCCGGTCGACGACGGCGCCGATGCGCTGCGCTTCGTACTGGCCGAGCACCAGCACGGCGCTCGGCAGCGGACGGAAGGCGGTCACGCCGACCCATCCCGCGAGTTCTGCGTCGGCGCGGTTCCAGGCATCGAGGTAGCGCGTGCCGAGACCCGCCAGCAGGCGGGCCGCCGCAGGCTCCGCATCGCCGGCGGTGGTCTGCGCGGCGGCTTCGACGTCCAGCGGATCCGCCTGCGCCGAGATGGCGAGCGCCGCATAGCCCCCGGCGACGAGGCGCTGCGACATCCGCGCGTCGCCATACGCATTGCTGAAGGTGGCTTCGATCCGCAACGGGTCGCCGATCGCCAGCGCACCGTCGCCGCTGCCGGCAGGTCGGCCGTCGATCATCACCACCGGCCGCACCCGGACCAGCGCGGGCGGCGTCGCCGCGAGTCCGCCGAAGGCCAGTACGGTGTTGTGATCGTCCACCGTGGCCGGCACGTAGGACAAGGTCAGGCGGCGGCCGGCGACGGCATCCACCGGGAAACCGAGGTCGAGCAGCGACGCGCCGGACTCGTCGCGCAACTGCAGGCGCAGGCGGACCTGCTGGGTCGGCCACAGCACGGCGTCTTCGGCCAGCACGCGGACGACCGGGTGGGCGGTGGTGCCCGGGACGAGCCCGAGCACACCGGCCTCGCTGGCGTGTACCGGCATCTGCGCGTCGAGCGTCTCCGGCGGCTGCCGCGCATTGAAGAACGACTCGAGTTGCGCACGCAGGCGTGCCAACGGCAGGCCGATGCGCGGCTCGGCGAGTTCGGCGTCGATCCAGGCGCCGGCGCCGAGCGCGGCCAACGTGGTCGCGCCGCGTGCAGGCGTGAAGCGGTAAGGCTTGAGCGCAGGCATCATCGGCACCCATGCCGGGCTGCTGCGATCGACGGCGGCACCACGGTAGCCGCCGAACGGGACGTATGCGGCGACCCAGACCTGCTCGACGTGGAAGCCGGTGACGGTGCCCGACGACACCAGTGGGCGGGCGGGAATGCCGGCCACGCGCAAGGCCTGCTCGACCTTGGCGTCGGCCACGCCGAGTTGCCGTGCGAGATCGGGCAAGGGCACGGATACGACGCCGCGAACATAACGCACACCGACGCCGCTGGCGCGCAGCAGCGCGACCAGCAGACGCGCCTGGTCAACGTGGTTGCCGGCGCGACTGCGCAGCACGTCGTCGGGCGACTTCATCGCGCCGGCATACCACTGGGTGCCCACCTGGCCGCGCACGAAATCGAAGATGCGCGCTGCATCGTGCCCGAGCGACTGCGCCTGGCGCAGGACCTCCTCGCTGAACGGCGCGTCCGCCGAGGCCGAACGATCGGCCGCGGTCGGCTCACCGGCATCACCGCGCGCGTAGGACGGGACGATCGAGGGCCCGGTGGCCGGTTCCCCGGGTGCGAATCGCGGACGATGGTTGGGCAGGATGCCGGCGGCGAGCACCGCCGGCGCCTCCATCGTCGGCGCGAGGGCGGCGTCCAGCGCACGCGCCAGCGCGCGCAGGGTGCCGGCATCCGGATTCGCGACGACGGCGTCGGCCGCATCGCGCAACGGCTTGCGCACCGCATCGAGCCGTGCGCGCCAGTCCGCGAGGCGCGCGCTGGCGCGCGCCACGACGGCGTGGTCGGCCATCTCGGCTTCGAGTTGGCGCACGCGGGCATCGAGCAGCAGGTCCGCGGCCTGGATCGCGCGCGCGGCCTCGACGGCAGCCTGGGCGGCATCCGCAGTTCCCGCAGGCGTTCCGGCGAGACGCGCCGCCTGCGCCCACAACGACTGCACCGCGCCTGCGGTGCCGGTCACGGCATCCTGGGGCGACACGCCGACGACCCGCGGCGCGGGTGCACCGCCGTGCTCGGCCACCAGGGCGGCAAGGTCTTCGCCACGCAACAGGCGGTCGACCACCACGGGCGTCGCATCCGCCGCCAGTGCCGCACCGACGCCGGCCAGGGTCGATCCGATGAACATCCCTGCAACACGCCACATGTTCATGACTCCGGATCCGATGCGGGGCGCGGCGAGACCACCCCGACGATGGGCGCCACGCCGGCGGGCGGTGGCGATGGCGGGCGCGGGCCGGGGGCGCCCACGTGCGTCGGTTCCGGACGCGGCGGCAGTGGCGGTAAGTCCGGTGCCGTCGCGACCGCGCCCTCGCTCGGCGCGCTGCCGCGCTTGGGCTCGGCCAGCGCGGGACGCACGGGCAGCGCTACGCCGCTGCAGGATTCGAAACCGTCGCCGAACACGCGCGGGGTGGCGCCGGACTCGAAGCCATCGGCGAACAGGCGACCCTGGAAGCAACTGCCGGTCAGGGCGATCACGTGGTCGTCGAGCAACACCCAGTCCGGCACCTCGACGGTGCCGCGGTCGTGCTGCAGCAGCAGGCGCAACTCGTTCTGCGGCCACGCGTTGGTCGCGAAGTCGAACGAGCGCTGGATCGTCGCACCGGCGGCAAGGTCCGCACTGGTGCTCGCTGCGGCGACAGGCACGGCCCCATCGACGGACTGCACCAGCACCCGGAAACGGGCGCCGTTCGCCGCCACCGTGCCGGTGTTGCGCAAGGTGGTTGGCACCGGCAACGGCTGGCCGGCTTCCCAGGTCTTGGCGACCAGGTCGATGCTGCCGAGCAAGGTCGGGGCCGGCGCGCCGGTGCGGACGACGACGACGTTGGCGGGCGCGCCCTGGTTGCCGGCGCGGTCGCGCGCCGCCGCGCTGATCGTGTTGCTGCCGAGGACCAGCGGCAGGTCCGGCACCGAGAACGCGCCGAGCTCATCGGCGGTGACGTCGCGCTGCGTGGCGCCGGCGATGACGCGCACCGCGGCGCGCGGCTCGGTTTGCCCGGCGACGAGGATGGTGGCGAGCGGCGTCTGCGTGCCTGGCGCGGGCTGCGCGATCGTCACCACGGGCGGCGTGCGGTCGATGCGGAAGCGCGCCTCCGCCTCGGCGCTGTTGCCTGCCGCGTCGGTGGCGACCGCGCGCAGCACGTAGGCGCCGTCGGCCGTGATCGGCGTGCCCTGGGTGTACGCCTGGCCATCGAGCGTCAGCGCGAGGGTGGTCGCGGTGGCATCCTGTGCGGTCACGGTCGGCTGCACCGGGACGTTGACCGGCGGATCCTCCGGCGGGACGTTGCCGATCGTCACCTGCGGCGGCGTGCGGTCAATGGTCAACGCCCGCGGCGGCGCGACGCCGACCTGGTCGGCCGCGTCGATCGCACGCACTTCGAGCGTGGCCGCACCTTCGATCGTGGTCGGCACGCTGCCGGAGAAGCGCGACGGCGTCGCGGGCAGCGGGTTGAGCGCAACCCAGGGGCCTCCGGACAGCCGCGCTTCGACACGGGACACGGCGCTGAGCGCGACGACGGCGTCGGCCACGACCGCCACCTCGACGCCGTGCGCACTGCCCGCCGCAGGCGCCACGAGGGTCACGGTGGGCGGCGTGCGATCGACGATCGCGAACGGCGCGCTGGCGATGCGGGTCCAGGCACGCGTTCCGTCGATCGCGGTGTACTCGGCCTCGAGCACGGCTTCATGCGCGCCCAGCGGGCGACCGGCCGTCGACAGCCCGGCGCTGCCGGGCATGCTTGCCGCAGGCGCCAGCGTGACCGACAGGTTCTGCACCACCTCCGGCGTGGCGACGCCCACGCGCTGGAACGTCAGGCGCACCGGCAAGCCCGTGACGGCAGCGGACCCCGGGTTGCGCAGGGTCCATGCCGCCTGCGGTGTCGCACCGGGCTCACCCTCCGTCGGGGTGACGGCCAGCGTCGCTTCCAGCGTGGCCCCGGCATTCGGCACATGGCGCACGCTGCGGCCGGACTCGGTGCCGACGTTGCCCGCGACATCGGTGGCCTGGGCGACGATCAGGTTGTCGCCGAGGACCAAGGGCACGTCGACGGCCACGAACCGCCCCTCGGCATCGGCCGTGAGTTGCACGCTGTATGCCCCGCGTGCGACACGCACCGTGGCCCCGGCCTCGGTGCGCCCGGAGACCGTGACCCGGTCCACCGGCACGACGGCGCCCGCGGGCGGCGCGGTGAATTCGATCGACGGCGCCGTGCGGTCGAGCACGAACCGCAGCATGGCGCTGGCCGCATTGCCGGCGCGATCGGTGGCCGTCGCATCGATCTGGTGCGCGCCCTCGCCGGTCACTGCAGTGCCGCTCGACCACGGCTGGCCATCGAGCGTGGCGACCAGCGTACCGGGGTTGGCGTCGATGACCGAAACCGTGGGCGTGACGCTTGCGGCGTTGCTCACCGCGCCGTCGGCGATGCCGCCGAAGGCAATCGAGGGCGCCGTGTCGTCGACCACGAACGACCGGGCGGACACCGTGGTCGCGTTGTCGGCGTCGTCGCGGGCCTCGACGTCGAGGCGGTGCGCCCCTTCGGCCAGCGGCAACAGTTCGCGCGTGAAGCGCGCGGCGTCGCCCGGATCCTGCAACAGGTCGATCCAGTCGCCCAGATCGATCCGCGCGCGGACCCGCGGCGGCACGCCACCCGGATCGGTCGCGCGGGCTTCGACCCGGACCCGGTTGCGGACCACGGCATCGGCCGCAGGCGACACCACCACCAGTGCCGGCGCCATGCCATCGACCACCTGCACGACGGCGGCATCGATCTGCTGCCAGTTGCCGCCAATCTGCGCATCGAGCGAGAGCGCGGCCTGGCCCAACGGCCATGCAGTGGTGGCCCACTGCACGGATTCATCGACGGTGCCGCCCGGCGGCAGGTCGCGCACGAACTCGCGCGCCTGCAGCAGGAGCGTCCCACCCGCGCCGAACGCCTGCAGCCGGAAGCGCTGCTGCGCGATCGCGGAGGCACCCGGATTGCGCACCTGCACGGCGATCGACAGATCGCTGCCACGATCGACCGCCGGTGGTGCCTGGATCGTGCCGACCAGTCCGCTGCCGCCGCCGTCGGTTCGGGTGACGGCGACGCTGCGCTCGGGGCTCGAATTGCCGGCCGGATCGGTGGCGCGCGCGCGCAGGAGATTGCCGCCCAGTTGCAGCGGCACGCCGGCGAACAGCACTTGCCCGTCGCCGGCGGCGACCTGCTCGGCGGTGTAGGCGCCGACCTGCAGCACCACGCGTGCACCCGGCTCGCTCGACAGACGGGCATTGACGCTGGTGGACGCCGTGGCGCTGCCGTCGACCGGCGCCAGGAACTGCAGAGGCGGCGCCGTACGGTCGATCGTGAAACGCACGATGCGCTCGGTGCGGTTGCCCGCGCGGTCGATGGCGCGCGCCAGCAGCACGTGCGGGCCCTCGCCGTCCACGGGCGTGCCGGAGACATAGGGCTGGCCGTCGAGTCGCAGCAGGTCCGACGACGGGTCGGGATTCGTGTCGGTGATGGTGATCGACGGCGTCACCGGATCCCGGCCCAATTGGCCGTCGACCACGCCGCTGATCGCGACCACCGGCGGCGTGCCGTCGACGACGAAGGTGCGCGTGGCGGTCTCGGCGCGGTTGCCATGCCGGTCGGTCGCGCGCAGGCGCCAGACGTGCGACCCATCGGCCAGCGGCGGCGCGCTCGCCGCGTAGCGACCATCGACCGATCCGAACAACGCGAACCATTCGCCACCGTCGACCTGCGCCTCGACCGCATCGACGCCGGCGTGGCGGTCGAGCACGCGCGCGCGCAGCACCCAGGGTGGTGCGACCGGGCGCGTGCCGTCGGGCTCGATGGCATCGATGACGGGCGGCTCGCCATCGGTGACCGGCAGGCTGCGCGCGGCCAGCAGTCGCCAGGTCCCGGCAGCATCGGTCGGCAAGCGCGCTTCCAGCACCGCGCGGTAGGCGCCGAGGGCGAGCGCGACCGCAGCGAGGTCCTCGGCGCGCTCGAGCGTCCCGGCCGGCGCGAGGTCGCCACCGGCGGTGCGCACCAGTGCATCGGCCCCGCCCTGGCCGATCACCCGCAGGCGCATCTCCACCTGCGACAGCGCAGCGGTTCCGCCGTTGCGGACGGACCAGCGCAGGACGGCATCGCGACCCAACTGTACGGCGGCGTCGGGCTCCAGGGCGAGAAGCCCCGACAACAGCGGCGGCGAGGCCGGGTCCAGGACCGTGAGCGAGCGCTCCGCGACGCGTTCGAACGCGCCGGCGCTGAGCCGCGCGGTGAGCTGCAGCACGCCAGGCGGCATGCCGGTGGTCGGCACGTCGAACGGCACCACGCCCTCGAATCCGGGGCGCAGGGTACCGAGCACGCGATCGACCGACAGCAAGGTGGTGCCGCCGGGTGCGATCGCCTGCAAGCGCAGCGTTGCGTCGCGCAGTTCCTGGTTGCCGGCGCGGAACACGATGCGACTGCGCGCCGGAACCACGCTCCCGCGGGCGACGGACGGCGTCGGCGCAACCCAGTCCAGATCGATCACGCGCCAGCCGTCGATCGCGAACGCTGCTTCGGTGGCTGCCACCGTCGTGCCGTCGCTGCCGCGCAGCAGCGCGCGCAGCCGGTAGGCGCCGCCCGGACGACCGGTGCTGGGCCACTCGATGGCGAACTCGCGGCGCTGCGCGAATCCGAGCGCGGGCACCGCGACCTGGAGCACATCGGCGATCGCCTCACCGCCGGCGTCGAGCACCTGCACGCGCAGGTCGCCGTCGAAGGGCGCGCCGGGGTTGGTGGCGGTGACCGTGCCGCGCAAAGCAACGCCCGGCGCGAGCAGGTCGCCGCGCAGGGCGACTTCCAGCAGTGGTGCACCGGCGGCCGAAACCGCGACACCGCGCTGCGCCGTGTTGTTGGACTCGTCGGACTCGACGATGGCGTTGCCGCCGTCGACCACGGCGCGCACCGTCCAGGTGCCCGCGGCATCGAGCGCGCCGAGCCCGAACTCGACGGTGCGCGATCCGCCGGCCTCGATGGCGCCGGTGGATCGCGGCGGCAAAGTGCGCTCGAGGCCGGCGGGGTTCGCGAGGCGCAGCACGACGGGTGCCGGCGGCGCTTCGACAGTGCCGCGATTTCGCACCGTCACCAGCGCGGTGAAGGCATCGCCGACCCGGCCTGCGGCGGGGGCGATCCGCAGGTCGTTGGCGCCGATCGCGAGGTCCGGCAGCGCGCCGGCGTCGACGGTGACCGTCACCGGGAGCGACGCCGTGCCCTGGTTGCCGGCTGCATCGCGCGCCATGGCCTGGATGCGCTGCGTGCCTGCAACGACCGGCAACGCGCGCACGCAGAACCCACCGGGCGCGTCGATCACGCGGACACCGTCGCGCATCACGACCAGGCGATGGCCGCGGGTCCAGTCGACGATCGATCCGGCCGGCTCAGTCGACAGGATACTGCCGGTCGAAAGGTCCACGAGGTCGATCCGTTGCGCGCTCGGCAACGCCACCACACGACCCCGGGGGTCGACGGCGAAGTCGTCGACCCGTGCCGGGAACGTAAGGCGCGTGGTGCTCGCGCCGCTGCCGAGTTCGATCTCCGCCACGCTGCTGGTGGTGCCGTCATTGGCCAGCGCCAGCACGCGTGAGCCGTCCGCGGCCCAGTGGACGGCCCGCGTGCCCGAGCCGAGCGGCGTCTCCTGGCGCGTGCCATCCACCGCCAGCGCGACGACGATCGAGCGCACCGGGTCGCGGAACAGCACGCGGGCGCCGTCGGGCGACCAGTGGAAGCGCGCGCTGGAATCGATCGCGCCGGCCGCCGCGAGCAGCGTCACTGCGGCGGACTGCGTATCGACAAGCCACGCGGCCTCCTCGGCGTCGCCGATGCGGCGGCCGACGACGAGCAGCCGGCGACCGTCCGGCGACGCTTCCAGTCGCGACACCAGGTCGAAGGCTTCGCTGAAGTCGGTGCTGTCCAGCGTGCGGGCATCGAGTCGTCGGATCCTTGCGCCGCTGTAG
This sequence comes from Lysobacteraceae bacterium, assembly GCA_021299185.1. Lineage (GTDB taxonomy): Bacteria > Pseudomonadota > Gammaproteobacteria > Xanthomonadales > Ahniellaceae > UBA4656. The sequence goes on from JAJTHZ010000163.1 coordinate 10,112, forward strand.
CCCACGTACCAGATCGCACGGGCGTCGGCGGAGACGCTTGCGAGCAGGGCCGTGGCGGTGCTGCGCGCAACCTCGGCACCGGTGTCGAGGTCGATGACCACGCTGCCGCGTGCGAACTCCGACACGAACAGCAGTCGCCCGTCAGGCGAGGCGGCCGCTTCGCCCGCGGTCTGCAGCCCGGCCGGCCAGGTGCGCGCCGACCATCCGGGCGCCGCCACGGCCTGTGCCTGTGCACCGCGATCGCTGGAAAGCGTCAGACGGGCGTCCGGTTCGGCACTGCCACACACACCGACGGTCGTGGATCGAGTGAGATAAGTGGTGCCTGGCGGCAGCGGCAGGTCGAGTACCGGCGGCGCGGGCGGCGTCGAGTCCCGCGGGACGATGGCACGCACCTCGCTCGCCGCGCCCCGGTTGCCGGCCGCATCGCGCGGCGTGACCCGATAGTGGTAGGTCCGCCCGTCGACCAGGGGCGCATCGCGGAACGTCGTGGCGGCCTGCGTGGCGAGCGGCGCGAATGGCCCGGCGGCCGCATCGGCACGTTCGACGACGTAATCCGCGGTCGGGGTGCCTGCACCGGGCTGCCAGGCGAGCTGCACCGCGCGACCTTCCGGCAGCGCCTGGAGCGAAATCCATTGCGGCGCCCCGGGCAGCGCCGCGCTCACCGCCAATCGCACCGTGTTCGACGGCGCACTCGCGTTGTCGAACGCATCGACCGCGACGACCGTGTAGTCGAAGGACCCGTTCGGGCGGGCGGCGTCGACGTAGCGTCGCTCGGCGCTGGCGGCGACGCGCGCGATATCGCGTCCGTCGCGACGCACCCAATAGGCGGCGACATCGGTCGACGCACTCGCCGTCCATTGCAGCACGACGTCGCTGCCGGCCACGCTGCCCGACAGCGCCACCGGCTGCGGTGGCTCGGCGTCGCCGACATCGACCGGCGCGGCCTGCGCGAGCGGACCTTCGAAGGCGAAGCGCTCGACGGCGCTGACGGCGAACGCGTGACGCCCGTCCGGGACATCGACCACAAGCGGCGATGCCGCGGCCAGCGGTCGCCGCACGAGGTCGAGTTCGGCGATCGCGCCACCCACCAGCGGCGGCACTTCGCGCAGGATGAACCGAACGCGCTGCGTCCGATACACGATTTCGAACGGGACGAAGCGCTGGACCTCGTCATTGTCGGCGAAGGCGCCCACGCGCACCCAGCGGCGTCCCGACCAGGCTTCGATGTCCGCGGCCACGATGCGGCGGGACGATTCGCTGGCGAGCAGCCGCAGGCCGACGATGTTCGCTACGGCGGGCGCACGCAGTTCGATCACCGCGCCACCGTCGATGCGTCCGTCGTAGCCGGGGTCGATGTCGACCGCGGTCGCCGGATCGTCGTCGATGGCGCGCGACGGTGCGGTCACGCTGATCCCCGTCGCGGTAAGCAAGGGCGTGTCCTCGTCGCCGCGGACCGCCGTGCCGTTGCGATACACGCGGTAGCCGATGGCTTCGTCCGGTGGGCGCGGCGCCCAAGTGACGGTCGCCGTGCGCGCGGCCACCGAAACCGACACGGGCGCCGGGGCTTGCGGCAAGTTCGCGCGGTCGACGATGGCCTCCGCCGCCACGCTGCGGTTGCCGTCAGCATCGGTGACGTGCACGACGAGACGGTTCTCCCCGGCAGCAAGGGGCACGCCGTCGAATGCGAAGCGGCCGTCGGCGCCCACGGGCTGCGGACCGACCGGCGGGGCGGCGCCGACGGACAGCGACGCAGTGCCCGCGGCGGGCGAACGCCCCTCGACGCGGATGCTCGGGGTCGCGACTGGGGTGAACGGATCGGCGAGCGACAGCGTGAAGATGCGCGCGGGCGACGCTGGCGGCGCCTCCGAGCGATTGCCCTCCGCATCGACCGCGACCACGCTGCGGACGACGTCCCATTTACCCAACGCATCGTCCTCATGCGCCCGCGCGCTGGCGGGCAGTTCGGCGATCAGCGGTCCGGTTGCGCCGGGACCGCGATGGACGCGGTAGCTCGCAACGTCGGCGGACGGCGACCCCTGCCAGGTGGTGCGGATGCGCAGGCCGTCCGCGCGGGCGCGCACGTCGGACGGCGGATCGGGCGGCGTGAGGTCGGCGAAACGCACGGCAAGCACGGGCGGCGTCGGATCCACGCGGCCACCGACGTCGCGCGCCAGCGCGCGGACTTCGTACTCGCCGAACGCCAGCCCCTGCGGCGCCCACTCGACCACCCACGGCGCTGCGTTGAGTGGGGCGCCAATGGTCGTCCACGCACCACCCGGCGGACGCCAGGCGAAGACCACCTCGGCCACGTCGACATCCGGCGACTGCACGCGCAGACGGATCGCGCGGTCGAAGCGCTGGCCGGGCAGCGGCTCGACCCACGACACGCGCGGCGCGGTGGTGTCGAGTTCGACCACCGCCTCCGCGGACGGTTCGCTGAGATTGCCGGCGCGATCGATGGCGCGCACGCGGTACCGCCGCGTGCCGTCGCCCACGCCTTCGTCCAGCCACTGGTCGGCGGCGATCGCGAAGGGGCGCAGGTCCGGTGGCGGCGCATCGCCGGCAGTGAGCAGCACGCCGTCGCGGTAGACCAGATAGCCCAGCAGGTCCGACTCCGTGTTCGGCGACCAATCGAGGCTGATGTCGCGTCCATTGGCGCTGGCGACCAGTCCGACCGGCGGCGCCGGCGGGCCGTTGTCCACCGTGACGCGCGCTTCGACGCTGGCCCGGTTGCCGGATCGGTCGGCGGCCTCCAGCAGCAGACGATGGACGGACAGGTCCGGCAGGCTGCGCGTATCCCAGGTGGCCAGCGTGCCGTCCTCGCGTTCCTGCGTACCCTCCGCGAGCAGGACCGCAGCGCCACCCCCGTCCGGCGTGACCTGCAGCCGCCAGCCCGCGAGGTCGCCGGTTGCCACGATGCGGCCGTTGATCGCCAGCAATCCGGCGACCTGTGCGCCGTCCTGCGGATCGACCAGCGCGATGGCGGGCGGCGTGCGATCGAGGACCACGTCCACCGGCGCGGAGCGCGCGCTCTCATTGCCGGCGCGATCGACCGCGGCGACGGCATAGCGCTGTCGTCCCTCGGGCGCGAGGGCATCGAGCAGGCTGCTCTGCGTCGGCAGCCCCGGCAAGGCCACGCCGTTGCGGTATACGCGGTAGCCGGCAAGGTCATCGGCCACCACGTCGGACCAGTCGAGTGCCACATCGCGATTGGCGACCGGCGTGGCGACCAGCCCGGTCGGCGCGGGCGGCGGTTGCGTATCGATGCGCAGCGGCACGCTGGCGGACGACGTCCAGCCCGCGCGGTCTTCGACCGTCAGGCGCAGCACGTAGTCGCCTTCCGGTCGGGTCAGCGTGGCTTCGAAAAGACGACCGCCGACGACCGCTGCCTCGCCGTCGAACAAATCGGAGAACTGGCCCGCACCGGCACCCGCGGCAGGCGCGAGCGCGATCCGGTAGCTGGCGAAGTGGGGGTCGTCCGCCGTGCCCTCGACACGCAGGCGATCGCGCACCGCAGCACCCGAGGCGGGGGCGGTGATCGACGCCACCGGCGGCGTGCCGTCGATGACGACGGCGCGCTCGATCGTGGTGCGGTTGCCCGCGCGGTCGACGGCGGTCAGCACGAGGCGCGCCGGACCATCTGGCTGCTGCACCAACCATCCATGGATCGCGCCACCGGCTGGCACGGCCGCCGTGCCGCCGGCCAGCGCGACGGCAGCCGCACCCGCGCGCTCGAGCCGCAGGTCCCAGCGCTCGAGGTTCGTGTCGGTGATCGAGCCGCTCACGGCCACGTTGCCGCCGCGTCGCAATACTGCTTCGTCGGCCGGCGTTGCGAAGGCGAGGTCCGGCGCGGTGCGATCGACGACGAAGCGGTGGTCGATCTGGCCGACGTTGCCGGCGCGGTCGCTCGCGGTGCCGACCAGCCGATGCGCGACCTCGGCCAGGGCATCGGCGTCGGCCAGCACGACATCGCGCGCCGCCGTGCCGGTGTCGCGGGCGAGCTCGGTGCCGCTGTCGTCGCGTCGCAGTGCGACCTGGTAGTTTTCCAGTCGCGGTTCGACGATCGACACGCCCACGCCCCGGCCGCCAGGCACGAAGGCTCGTGCGTCCGGCAGCGGCAGCAGGCGCGGCGGCGCCGTGTCGACATCGACCGCGAACGCGTGGGCTTCGGTCGATGCAGGCTGCGCGGCGTCGACCAATTGCAGCTCGATCCGATACGCGCCGTCGGCGACCGGCTGGGCACCCGCCCCGCGCCCGTCCCAGGCCCACGAGGCGGCGCCGGCTGCCACTGCGACATCATCGGCGAGCACGCGGACCGGCGCGTTCGCATCGTCGAGCACGCGGACCGTCGCGCGGACGGCACGCGACAACACGACGTCGAGCCGAGTGGCGTCGCGCACGCCGTCGTTGTTGGGCGAGAACGCTGAAGGCAGCAACGTCGCGCTCGCCAGCAGCCGCGAGGGCGCATTGAGCACGATGGGGACGTCGACGCGGGTGATGTTGTCGAGCGCATCCTCGGCGACCAGGGCGATGGTCGCCGCACCGGACAGGCTGCCGCGCGACCACGAGCCGAGACGCCCAGCGGGCACGACCGCGGTCGTGCCGTCGGCGACCGGGGCCAGCACGGACCCTGCACCTGTCGACCCCGCGAGCACCTGCCAGCGCGCGAGGCGCGGGTCGTCGACGGTGCCGCGCACGTCGATCGCGATCCCGCCAACGGTGGCGCCGCTCGTGGGTTGGGAGATGCCCGCTGTCGGCGGCGTGCGATCCACGCGCAGGCGGTACTCGAAGGTCTTCTCGAAGCCACATTCGTCGCGCATGATCAGCCGCAATCCGTGCAGGCCTTCAGCGAGCGGCTGTCCACCCAACACGCCATCCCAGGCGATCTCGAGCGCCGGCGGCTGCGCGAAGCCTTCCTGCACCGTCGCGAGCGGCGCATCGACCAGCATCGATGCCAGGTTGCCGGGTTCCGCGAGCGCGTGCAGCGTGAGGCGGAAGTCGACCCGCTCGCCGACGCGATACGGCAGCCGGATGCGCTGGAACCTCCCGCGTCCGGACAGTCCCAGCACTGGACCTGTCGACGTGACCGAAAGCACCGGCCCCGGTCCGTTGCCCGGCTGCTCTTCGGCGTCGAGCAGGGAGTCGATCCGCACGGTCCGCCTCGCGCAGACCTGCGCGCCGGACCAGTCCCACGCGCGCACGCGCAAGGTCGCGGCACCATCGATCCGGAACGCGCCGCTGGGCCGCCGGCCTTCGACGGCCACCGAGCCCAGCGGGCCGTTCTTGGGGCCAGTGGCCTCGACGGACTCCTCCCACGCCAGCGGCGCCGCGCCCTCGCCGACGCCCAGCCGATAGAACACGACACCTGGGTTGCCACCATCGACCGCACCCACCAGCGGCACAGTCAGCGGCTGGAGGGGTTGCGGGCGGACCGCGCAGATGCGGGCGCCCGCCAGCGGCTCGAAGATCTGCGCCTGTCCGATCACCCGGTCGACGTCGAATGGCACCGCGTCGAGCATCTCCAGCCCGCGCCCGCGCCCGCGTTCGACGCGGACGATGGCTTCGGCGGCGCCGACTGGCAGGGCGCGGGTATCGAGATCCAGCGTGAGCGGCAATCGTCGGAACCACCCGATGGACACGGCGGGCGCGTAGGCGCGATCGAGCAGCAGCGCCTCGATGCCGGTCGCGGGATCGCGTGCGTGCACCACGATGCGCGCGATCGCGGTCGATGACCCTTCGCTCGCGGTGCCGACCTTGAGGCGCACGGCATCGCTCGGCAGCGCCGCGCATTCGGCGCCAGGTACGGGCTCGACGCCCGCGACGAGTTCCGCGCCCCCAGGTGGCACGGTGACGACGCATTTCGTGACCCTGGCAGCCGCCGCCCGCGCCTCGTCGAAGCGGGTGCGCAGGCGCACGATGGCAATCGTTGGGCGCTGCGCCGCCTCGCCCGCCTCGATCTCGGCCAGCGCGGCGGCCGATAGCAGGACCAGCGCGCCACCGGATTCTTGCGCGAGCACCTGCGCGCCATCGAGAACCGCGCCCACCGTGATGCGCTCGATCGCCCTGAGGCCATCGGGCAACACGAGGTCGTGGGCGACGAAGCGCATGGCCGCCGTGGTGTCGCCCGAAGCGAGGCCTGCGGACCTGAGCAGGGATTCGCGCACCGCAGCGGGCAGACGTGCGGCATTCGAGGAGGTGTCATCCGGGCAGAGCAAGCCGACCGCGAGTGAATCGGGCTCGAAACGGATCGGTTCCGATGCTACGCGCGTGCCGTCAACGCGACGCCCGACGACGCGCGCGAGGAACGGGCGTGCGGCGGCCAACGCCTCGGGATCGCCGACGACCCGCAGGTATTGCCAGTGCTGCGGTGGCGATTCCAGCAAGCAATCGGCTGGCGATACGCCAATCTCTCCGCAGGTGGCCGCACCACCACCATCGAGGGTCGCTGTTGCGCGTACTTGCCATTGCGGCGCGACATCGACGGCCGCCGTCTGGTATTCGAGCTCGACGAGATTGGGTACCGTCGCGGAGACTTCGAGGCGGTCAAGGTCCGGCGGCTGCGCCAGGAAGTAGCGGCTCGGACGCAGGCGCGCCGGATCGGTCGGTGCCACGTAGAAGCCGTAGCGCTGGAGCAGCGGACGTCGCTCTCCGGGCCGCGCACGCGACAGGCCGATCCGCTCCGTGATGTTGATTTCCTCGCGCGCGGCGCCCAGCTGGAACAGCGAACGATTGCCGGCGAGGTCGCTGGCCCGCAAACGGAAGGTCCGGTTCGCGTAGTCCTCGATCGCAATCTCGACGACCGCGGTGCCCGGCGTCAGCTCGCGCAGCGTCTGCCAGTCGGCGCCCTGGCGGAACTCGAGCGCCAGCCCGGCGAGGTTCGCATCGGCGACCGCCGCACGGCCCGGTGGCGCGAGCTGCACGGCTGCGTGGCGACCGGCCGATGCCTCGGACGGCGCCCGAATTCGCGGCTCGCCGACCGGGGCGCGCGTGTCGACCACGATCGGAAGCCGCTGCTCGTTGATCCACAGCGTGTAACGCCCGTCGGGCACCGTGTCGCCGGCATCGGAGCGGCCGTCCCACGCCCAGGTGGCCGGGCCCGTCTCCGCGGCACCGAAAGCGCGCACATACGTGCGCAGCGGCTGGCCGCCGGCATCGCGGATCTCCACCCGAATGGTCGCCGCGCGGCGCACTTCGAAGTCGACGCGCATCACATCCTGCACGCCGTCTCCGTTGGGCGAAATCGCACGCGGCGCGGCGACCACGCGCCCGACATCGGCGCCGAATGCGGACACGACCTGGACCACCGACGTGCGCGAGTTGCCCGCGCGATCGAAGGTGCGCAGGCGCACCTGGTAGGTGCCCGGCTCGGGCGGCGTCCAGTAGTGGAAATCATCCGCCAGCACCTCGGTCGGCGACGGTTCAGTGATCGATTGCCACTGGGTCGGCGTGGCGGCGTGCGCCCATTCCAGTTCCCAGCGATCGAACTGGCGGTCGGCGGCGAGGCCGAACAGCCGCATCGTGCGCCCGAGGTTTTCCACCCGCAGCACGGTCGGCAGGTTGAGGAAGGAGCCGAGCACACGCCCGCCGGAGGGTCCGTTCGCGGGATCGCTTCCGGGTGACAGCAGCAGTGCATCGTCCAAGGGCGCCGCGGCCAGCACCTGCTGCGCAAGGTCCCAGCGCTCGCGGAGGCGCTGCCCGCCCGCCGACCACAGGCTGCCGTCGCAGCCAACCCGACTGCCGTCGGCGAACATCCAGGCGGGTGCCATCCCTTCGCCTTCGCCGGCGATGCCGGCGAACAGGTCGACGTCGAGCCACGAGATTCCGGCCTCGTCCACCGCAGGAATCCATTCGCCGATCTCGGAATCCTTGCGCCGAACCGCGAGGTTCCGCGCGACTCCGAGCGACAGGCGCTCGCTCGCCGCATCGAACCATTGGTGGACCGGATGTTCCGCGAGCCAGGACGGCGAGCCATTGCAGCCCTCCACGGTCTGGAAGGTCGACCGCCCACGATGGACGCCGTTGGCCGAGCCGACCGGGATCGAGCCAGGATCGGGCACACCGAGCGGTTCGTGCCGCACCGGCAGCGGCACCTCGCCGAGGCTCTCGCCCGCGCTGGAGAAGAACAGCGCGCGCGGCGCGGCGGCATCGACCACCAGCAGTTCGCCTGCGCGCGCGATCCACGACATCGTGAGCTGGTCGGGGAACCGGAGGTCATCCGCGGCGAACTCGAACGGCGTGCGCTCGACCGCCGCCAGACGCCGCGGCGCGGTGCCGTCGAGCGCGGCCAGCCACACCGACTGGGTCGGTCCGTTCTCGCGGATGCCGGCGATCGCCCGGCGGTCCGGCGACAGCACCGCACCCCGCCAGGTGCCGAGTTCGCGCGGCGTCGATCCGTCGCGTGGCGCGAACAGCCACCGCTCGCCGTCGGCATCGGGCATGCGCAACACCACGCCTTGCCCGAACACCGCATGCACGGCGGCCGCTAGCGGGACGTCGTTCGCGAACGGCGTGGTGACGCCGCTGCGGATATCGAGCAGGCGTCGTTCCACGCCTGTAGGCGTGGGCCATCGGACCAGGGCGGTGCTGGCGTCGATGAATCCTTCGACGTACGGCACGCCGCCCTGCGGAAACACCTGCGGCGCGCCGAGCAGGGTCGGATTGTCGACCGCATCGGCGCGCGTCACGGCAAACACGTGGCGATACGGCCCGAACGCGACCTCCGTTCGCAACAGCACGAGTACGCGCTGTCCGTCGGGCACGAACCAGAAGGCGCGCGCCTCACCCGCGTATTCGCCACGGCTGGCCGTGTAGCGCTGCACCCATTCCTGCGAAAGAACCGGTTGCAGCGCCGGAAACAGGGTGTCGGACCGATAGAGTCCGACGTAGCGCGGCGGCGAGATGCCCGGCGGCGGCCGTGCCCCGAGCGCGAACACGGCGAAGCGGCTGGCCGCGCCGTCCGGCGCGAAGCGCCAGCCGCCGACGTCCGGTGGGATGGCCGGCGGCAACGCGACGAGGCGCGATCGCGGCGTGTCGATCGCCTCCACCACGGTGCTGCGATTGGTGTCGACGGTCGCATCGACGGCGCCGATGCGGCGCTCGCTCGCGCCACGCACGTCGATCGCATAGTCGCCGTCGGGTACCACGCGGCCGCGGTCGTTGCGGCCGTCCCAGGTGGCCTCGCCGCGGGCCAGCGTGACCGTCGCGAATCGCCGCACGGTTTGGCCGGCGGCGTTGCGCACCTCGATGCGCACCGGCTCGGCCGCCGCGAGCCGCCACGCCACGCGCAGGTCGTCCTTGATGCCGTCGCCATTCGGCGAGAACCAGCGCTGGCTGGCGAACACGTTACCGTCCTGCAGGCTCAAGGGGACGTCGAGCCGATTGTTGTCTTCGCGGGTTTCTGCCACTGCGGCCACCGCATCGACCTCGATGCGAAGGGCGCGCGGCGCGGGATCGAGGCCGAACCGCCAGGTCCAGGTCAACTCGGTGCTGGCGCCCGCCGGCAAGCCGTCGACGCTCCGGGGTGGGGCGACCAGGACCGAACCGGCGCCGATTTCCTCCAGGCGGACGGTGAAGGACGCGGCGTCCTGCTGGCCGAGGTTGCGAACGCGTATGCGGGCGGTCGCGTCCTCGCCGGGGACCGGCCGGCTGGGGTCGAGCTCGACGTCGGCGAGCGCGACCGCGAGATCGGCGAGCGCCAGCACCGGCGCCGTGCGAAGCGCGAGATTGTTGCTTTCGTCGGCCTCGGCGACTGCGGCGCCGGCATCGGCCTGGACGTAGAACGTGGTGTCGCCCCGCAGGTCGAGCGCGGAGACCGCCATCTCCACGTCCTGGCTGCCGCCAGCCGGCAGCGCGGGCACGCCGGTGCGCGCCAGTTCGCGGCCCGCGAGCCTTGGATCGCCGGCGAAAAGCGCCGCAATGGTCGCCGGCGCGGCATCGACGCCGAGGTTGCGAATGCGCGTGCGCGCCACCAGCGGCCGGGCTTCGCGTGGCGTCGCTGGATCGAGGTCGAGGCGGGCGTCGTCGATCGCAAGGTCGATGCCACTCGCGGCGGCAACCGTGAGATCCAGCGACCCCCGGTTGTTGGTCTCATCGAGCTCGGCGATCGCGCCGGCCGGATCGACCTCGGCTTCGATCGTCACCGCGCCGCTGGCGCGCGGAGTCCAAGGGAACTCGCGGGTCTCGCGGCCGCCGGCAGCGACCTGCAGCACCTGCACCGGCAGCACGACGCGCTCCCCGGACACGATCACCGTGACGCGCAGGGCGGCTGGCGGCGCGTCGCTGGCGCCTCGGTTCTCGACTGCGACCCGGATGGGTGCGATGCGGCCGGCGACCGGGGGGCCCGCGAGCGCGACGGACAGGCCCGCGGCGGGCACGACCAGGTCGACGCCCTGGCCTGCGGGGACATCGCGCAGCAACGTATTGTCGGATTCATCCGCTTCGGCGAACTCACGCGCGGCGTCGGCTTCCACCCGCAGGCGGAATCCAGAGGCCACGTCGCGCACGAACCGCAGCTCGAAGGGTGCGTTGCCGCTGGCTGACACGTCGACGCGCGCCTCGGCGAGCATCACCGGTGGCACGGAATCCAGCGAGGCGCGCAGCAGCACGCCGTTGGCCGCGGCGCGACCGAGGTTTCGCAGCACGCCAGTCACCACCAGCTCCACCGGTGCGCGTTCGATGCGCGGCGGGGTCACCACCAACTCGCTGGCGGCTAGCGCCAGCTCGACGCCGGGCGGGGCCGGTGCCACCACCAGCGGCGAGCTCGTCACGTTGTCGGTTTCGCTGGACTCCGCGATGGTGCCGGCGGCGTCGACCTGCGCGTGGATGTTGCGGGTCCCGGTGCGTCCGCGCGTGTCGAGCAGCACGACGGCGATGCTGCGGGCGCCGACCTCGAGCGCCGGCACTGCGACCGGGCCCCCGATCGGCTGGCCACCGGCGTCCGGGACGCCGTCGAAGAACCGCACGACGCTCGCCGGCGCGGCGCCACCGCCACGGTTCTCGACCACCGCGACGACCCGCACGATCGCGCCCTCCACCGGCTGCGCCGGGTCGAACTGCAGGGCGCCGGCCACCGCGAGGTTGGGCGCGCCATCGCGGGTCAAGGCCAGTAGTGCGAGGCTGGTGGCGTACACGCTGCCGCCGAAGTCCCCGCCGGTGCCCTGCCGATTGCGCAGCCAACCCCGCAAGCGCTCATAGGGTGTGCTGGGAAGACGGATCGCCGGCTGACGGGCAAACACCTCCAGCGACTCGGTGAGCGAGGTTCCGAAGCCGCCGTCCGCAGACTGGCGCGACACCAGCCAGGTGCGTGCGCGGTCGCGGATCCCCGAAGCGCGAGGCCCGGTGGGGTCGACCATGGCGAGGTTCGCAATCGAGAGCGCCGTGCCGCGCAGGCTGCCCACGCCGCCCGGGTGCAGGCCGAACGCGCCATCAGCGGCCTGCCAGGCTTCACTGCGCTCGACGTACCACGCCCAGGACTGCGGATTCGGATTCTCGCGACCGAGCAGGTCGACGCCGATCTGGGTGTCGAGCACGCCCGGCTCGAGGCCGCGCGCCAGCCGGAAGCCGCCGGCATTCCCGAGTGCTTGCACGGCCTGCAGCGAGAGCGCCCGATCCGCCGGCAGCCCGGCCGCGCGCCAGGCGTATTCCTCCAGCGTGGCCACGGGCGCGGCGGCGAGGAATGTCCGCGCGCGCGCGATCGCCGGATCGCCGGGCGCCAGTTCCGCGAGCGCCATCACCGCGTAGGCGGTATCGCGCAGCACCGTCGCCGGGTCGTCCTCGAAACGACCGTCGGGCCGCTGGCGGGCGCGCAGCCAGTCGAGGCCCGCTGCCAGCACGAACTCGCCATCGCGCAGCGCGCTCGGCTGCACGACCTGCGGCAGCCCCGGTGCAAGGCCACTGCGCGGCAGACTGCCGAAGCGCAGCGTACCGCGACCGCCGGTCATCGCGGTGAAGCGCTGCTGGAAACTCACTCGCACCCGCTCCAACTGCGCCAGCAGGCGTGGCGGCAATGCCTCGCCCGGGCGCTTGAGCAGCACCAGTCCCGCACGGAACGACTTCTGCGCGTCGGCCGCCGAAGGCAGGCGCACGCCCTCGGCCGCGATCACCTGTTCGATGCTGACGCTCTCGCCGCTCGCGGCGACTTCGGCGCCGAGGGTCGGCAGGTCGCCGGGCACGCCGGGTGCACCGCGCAGGAGGACGGTGGGCGGGACCTCGGAAGCGGCGAGGAATCCGCCGAGGTAGAGATCGAACGGCGAGTACTGGTGGCGGACGCGCACGCTGCGGAAGCGTCCGCCGGGCAGCGCCTGCCAGTCGTTGCCGTACATCACCGAGCCATCGCTGTCGACGAACCAGCTCCAGTGGCTGCCTTCACGGCCGATCAGGTCGGTGCTGTCGGAGCCGCCCGGCGTGCGGAAGCGCACGCCGACCGCCCAGCGGTGCATCAACTCGTGGGCGATCGTGTTGAGCAGCTCCGGGTGGCGCGGGTCCGCGGGATCGAGCGCGTAGCGCGTGACCGCCGCCATGTCGACGATGCCCTGCAGGCGACTCGGGCTGCCGTAGGCCGCGCCGTTGTCGAACACCGGCTTGCCGATGCCACGCACTTCGTTGCGCAGCGGGTTGTAGAACGCCTGCGCGTCGCCGCTGTCGAACTCGAAGGTCGTGAACACGACGATGAAGTCGTACTCGTCCGCGCGCCCCTGCAGGAAGGCGCGTGCCAGTTCCTGCCGCGGCAGCGCGCTGCCGCGCGCGTAGCTGCCCTCAAGGTCGATCACCGTGAGGTTGCCGAGATCGGACATGCCGACCACCGCCTTCGGCGCGCCGGCCTTCGGCACTTCCGGCTGCAGGCGCCACTCGAGGCACGTCGAGGCTTGAGGCGGCACGAACCCAAGCGGTCCTGCCGCCACCGCCGGGGCAGCCAGGGACAGCAGTGCGAGCAGGCCGAACGCGCCGCGTCTCACGGCACCTGCTCCGGCACCACCACCGGCTCCGTTTCGATCCAGCCGGGTCGCGGCCCCATCGCTTCGATCGAGCGGCTACGCAACGCGACGGGGTCGAAAGACGCGCCGACCGCGACGCGCACCTGCAACGATGACGCCCTGCCGTCGTCGATCGCGAACACGGCGGACTGTCCTTCGATGCGCGCCAGGCGCACCTCAGGATCAGCGGCAGGATCGCCGACGCAGCGCAGGACGGCGCGGCGCCCGTCGTCGAGCACGGCACACGCGGTGTCGGCTGCGATCGAGCGCAAGAGCCACGTCGTGGACGGCGGCCCGCCATCGGCCGACGTCGCGAAGGCCGAGAAAGACACGCAGGCGGCCGTCGCGGCGAACATCCACGCGGCACGGCGAGCCCAGTCAGCCCGAGACCCCCGGGCGCCCTTCCCTGTTGCGCATGACCATCCTTCCCCTGGCAGCGTCGTTCCGCGCTGCCGTCCGTCCTTGCGGGCCTGCCCCCCCGGCACGCCTCGTTGCGATCACCTTGCGCAGGCGGTAGCGATGCGGAGGCTAAGTGCCGCGCGTCGTGTTGTCAATCGAGTGCCGGCCGGACCCCGGTACGAGGCCACACGCCCATCGACCGGCAGGGCGCGTTGCGACGGTCGGGACGCCGCAACTGCCAGGCCCCGGCGCCGGCGCCTCGGCTTCGACGTCGTCCTCGCCGACCCGTTCAGCCGTGCGGCCGCCGCAATACGGCGGACCCTCTGATGGTCTGACGGCGCCAGCGGTCTGCAGCGGCACCGCGATGCTAGTCTGACCCGCTTCATTCCGGCCCTTTGCTGCGCTTGGACGCTTCCGCCGCCCCCCACCCCACCACCCCACCCCGCCGCGCCGCCGTCGTGTTCGTCTTCGTGACGGTGGTGCTGGACCTGCTGGCGCTGGGGATCATCACGCCAGTGCTGCCGCAACTGGTGCGCGGGTTCGTCGGTGGGGACCATGCGCAGGCGGCGCTGTGGGTGGGCCTGTTCGGGACGGTGTATGCACTGGCGCAATTCTTCTGCTCGCCGGTGCAGGGCGCGCTGTCGGACCGCTTCGGGCGGCGGCCGGTGATCCTGCTGTCCAACCTGGGCCTGGGGCTGGACTTCGTGCTGATGGCGCTGGCCAACACGCTGCCGCTGCTGTTCCTGGGCCGCGTGGTGGCCGGGGTGACCGCGGCCAGCGTGAGCACGGCGAATGCCTACCTGGCCGATGTCACACCGCCGGAGGGCCGCACGCGCGCCTTCGGCCTGCTGGGCGCGGCCTTCGGGATCGGTTTCGTGGTGGGGCCGGCGCTGGGTGGCGTGCTGGGCGAGATCGACCTGCGCGCGCCGTTCTGGGTGGCGGCGGGGCTGTCGCTGTGCAACTTCCTTTACGGCTGGTTCGTGCTGCCGGAATCGCTGCCGCGCGAACGCCGCACGCCGCGGGTCGACTGGCGGCGCGCGCATCCGGCCGGCGCGCTGCGGCTGCTGCGTGGATACCCGCAGGTGACGGGGCTGGCGTCGCTGCTGTTCCTCGGCGCGCTGGCGCACTACGCGCTGGTGGCGACCTTCGTGCTGTATGCCGACTACCGCTACGGCTGGGGCGAGGCCACCGTGGGCTGGGTGCTGGCGGCGATCGGCGGGCTCAATGCGGCCGTGCGCGGCGTGCTGGCCGGCGTGGTGGCCAGGCGCTTCGGCGAGCGGCGCGCCGTGCTGTGGGGCCTCGGCTGCGGGCTGGCCGGGTTCGCGTTGATGGGGCTGGCGCCGTCCGGTGCGCTGTTCCTGCTCGGCGTGCCGCTGCTGGCCCTGTGGGGCCTCGGCACGCCGGCGCTGCAGTCGCTGGTCTCCATGCGCGTGCCGGATGCGGAACAGGGCCGGCTGCAGGGTGCGCTGACCAGCCTGTCGTCGGTGGCCGGCATCTTCGGGCCGTGGATGTTCGGCACGGTGTTCGCCCGCTTCGTGGGCGCCGACGCCTGGGCGGACCTGCCGGGCGCGCCGTTCCTGCTCGCCGCCGGCCTGCTGGGGCTGGCCTTCGGCGTGGCGCTGCGGGTGGCGCGCAAGCCCGGCGCCGCGTGAAGACGCCGGCGGGCGCCGGGACGGCTCGCGCGGAACACAGAGTGGTGCGATGATGGGTGGACCTGTGCCCGCACCCCATGCGATGGACCGGAACGCGCAACTGCAACGATTGCTCACCGCCGCCTGGCGTGGCGAGTTCTCGCGCAACGCGCTCGAGCGCGGGACCGAGCACGCCGGCCAGGGCGACGTGCTGTCGATCGAGGTCGTGCCCGGCGCCGACCGGCTGAAGATCAACGGCGAAGTGGCCGGCGCCGAGGGCGAACCCTACGCGGTGGAACTGGTGGTCGCCTTCAGCGGCCGCCAGCAGGTGAAGATCTCCTCGACCTGCACCTGCTCGGTGGGGCAGATGTGCCGCCACGCCGCGGCCGTGCTGTGCCGGCTGGAGGAAGACATCGAACGCAGCGCGCCGGCGCCGGGCGACGAGGCCGCGCTGGAGCCGTGGACGCGCTGGTTCGACCGCGTGTCGATGCTGGGCGACGGCGGCGGCGAGCACGGTGCGCCGGAGCAGGTGCTGGTGTTCCTGGTCGACACCGCAGCGGACGCAGCGCCGATCCCGGTGCTGCGCGTGCGCCCGACCTGGATGAAGCGCCAGCCCGGTGGTGGGCTGGGCGAGCCGCTGCCGTTCGCCGCCGGCGCGCTGACCGCGCGCGACTGGGGCCCGCTGCTGGACGACCGCCAGAATGACCTGATGGCGCGCGTACTGCTGATGCCGGGCGCCTACCACCAGGGCAGCCACGGCTATTCGCTGGAGGGCCGGCGCGGCGAGCGCCTGCTGCGCGACCTGCTCGCCACCCAGCGCTGCCATTTCCGGCGCGCCACCGGCGCCCTGCTGTCGCTGGGCGAACCGCAGCCGGTGGACTGGCGCTGGCGCGTGCTGTCGGACGGCAGCCAGCGGCTGGAGGCGGTCAGCGTGCCCGGCCGCCACGTGGCCCGCGCCGAAGGGCTCTGGTACATCGACGAGGCCGAAGGCCGCGTCGGCCCGCTGCAGTGCAGCCCGGTCGCGCTGCTGGCGGTACTCGATGCACCCGCGCTGCGGCCGGAGCACACCGCGGCGGTGGCCGCGCGCTGGTCGCAGTTCGCGCAACTGGTCGGCCTGCCGGCGCCGATCCTGCTCGATGCGCCGGAAGTGCTGCGGCCGGAGCCGCTGCCGGTGCTGCGCCTGATGAACCTGGTGCTCAAGCGCGCGGTGGAGGCGCCCGGGCGGCCGTACGAGAACATGGTCTACGCCGAGTTCGGTTTCGACTACGGCGGCATCGTGCTGGCCTCGGAGTCGCTTTCCAAGCGCGAGAACCGCGTGCTCGATGGCAAGCCGGTGACGATCGAGCGCGACATCGCCAAGGAACGCGAGGCCGCCGGGCGCCTGCGCCGCGCGGGCCTGATCGCCGCCACCCACAGCCGCGAGGCGATGGTGGTGTCCAGCGGCCGCCTTCGCGGCTCGCAGTTCGTGGTCGCCAGCGCGCGGCTGGACCGCGCCGAGGTGCTGCTGGACGCGGTGCCGGCGCTGCGCGACGCGGGCTTCCGCATCGAATTCTCGCCCGAGTTCCCGCTGGAACTGCTGGACGCGCCGGACGAATGGTCGGCGCGGCTGACCGGCGACGGCGCTGGCGGCTGGTTCGACCTCGAACTGAGCGTGGTGGTCGACGGCGAGCGCATCCCGCTGCTGCCGATCCTGCTCAAGGCGATCGGCGACCGCAGCCTGCCGCGCGACGACGACGGCGACGGCGTGTGGTACGCGCCGATCGACGAGCGCCGCCGCCTGCCGCTGCCGAAGGAACGCGTGCGCGCGCTGGTCGCGCCGCTGATCGAGTGGCTGGACGAGGCCAAGCCGGGGCGCGGCAAGCTGCGCGTGCCGCGCTCGGCGGTGACCGCGGTGGCCGAGCTGGACGAGGCCGGCATCGCGCTGGATGCGCGCACCCGCGAGCGCCTGCGCACCGCGCTGGCGCAGTTGAAGCCGGCCGCCGACACGCCGCCGCCGGCGGTGCCGGAGGGCTTCGACGCCGAACTGCGCAGTTACCAGTCGGAAGGCCTGCGCTGGCTGGATTTCCTGGCCGCGGCCGGGATCGGCGGCGTGCTGGCCGACGACATGGGCCTCGGCAAGACCGTGCAGGTGCTGGCCCACGTGTGGTCGCGACGGCTGGCCGAGCCGTCCGGGCCGCCCTGCCTCGTGGTGTGCCCGACCTCGGTGCTGCTGAACTGGCGCGAGCAGGCCGAGCGCTTCGTGCCGCGCATGCGCCTGCTGTCGCTGCGCGGCGCCGACCGCGAGGCGCTGTATCCGCGCATCCCCGAATCCGACCTGGTGCTGACGTCGTATTCGCTGCTGGCGCGCGACCGCGAGGCGCTGGCGCGCTGCGAGTTCGACCTCGCGGTGTTCGACGAGGCGCAGGCGATCAAGAACGCCAAGGCCAAGACCGCGCAGGCCGCGCGCGAGATCAACGCGCGCCGCAAACTGGCGGTGACCGGCACGCCGCTGGAGAACCACCTCGGCGAACTGTGGGCGCAGTTCGATCTGGTGCTGCCGGGCCTGCTCGGCAACGAGCGCTCCTTCGCCAAGTACTACCGCACGCCGATCGAAAAGCACGGCGACGCCAACCAGCAGGCGCGCCTGAACCGCCGCGTGGCGCCCTTCGTGCTGCGCCGGACCAAGGCCGAGGTGGCGAAGGAACTGCCGCCGAAGACCGAGATCGTGCAGCGGGTGGAACTGGAGGGGCGGCAGCGCGAGCTGTACGAGACCCTGCGCCTGGCCATGCACGAGCGCGTGCAGCAGGCGGTGGCCGCGCGCGGGCTGGCGCAGTCGGGCATCGTGGTGATCGACGCGCTGCTGAAACTGCGCCAGGTGTGCTGCGATCCGCGGCTGGTCAAGCTGGAGCGCGCGGCGGAGATCGAGCAGAGCGCCAAGCTCGACGCGCTGCTGGAGATGCTCGAGCCGCTGATCGCCGACGGCCGCCGCATCCTGCTGTTCTCGCAGTTCACCAGCATGCTGGACCTGATCGAGCAGCACCTGCTGGAGCACCACTGGCGCTACGTGCGGCTCGACGGCGGCACGGTCGACCGCGAGACGCCGATCAACCGCTTCTCGCGCGGCGACGTGCCGCTGTTCCTGCTCTCGCTCAAGGCCGGCGGCACCGGGCTCAACCTCACCGCGGCCGACACCGTCATCCACTACGACCCGTGGTGGAACCCCGCCGCCGAAACCCAGGCCACCGACCGCGCGCACCGCATCGGCCAGGACAAGCCGGTGTTCGTCTACAAACTGATCTGCGCCGGCACCGTCGAGGAGCGCATCCAGGCCCTGCAGCAGCGCAAGAGCGAACTCGCCCGCGCGGTGCTCGACGGCGGCACGTCCGGCTCGCTGGACTTCGCGCAGGAAGACCTCGACGCGCTGTTTGCACCGCTGGGGTGAGCGGGGGTTTGCGGCCGCACAGCGGCGATATCGCCCGCAAGCGGGCTCCTACGGGAATCGGCCGCCTTTCGTAGGAGCGCGCTTGCGCGCGACCGGCGCCGCGCATCGCGGCGAGGATGCAGGTGGCGGTCGCCCGCAAGCGAGCTCCTACGGGAATCGCGTGGCTTTCGCAGGAGCGCGCTTGCGCGCGACCGGCACCGCGCACACCGCGGCGAGCATGCAGGTGGCGGTCGCCCGCAAGCGGGCTCCTACGGGAATCGCATGCCTTTCGTAGGAGCGCGCTTGCGCGCGACCGGCACCCCGCACACCGCGGCGAGCATGCAGGTGGCGGTCGCCCGCAAGCGGGCTCCTACGGGAATCGCGTGGCTTTCGTAGGAGCGCGCTTGCGCGCGACCGGCGCGCCGCGCATCGCGGCGGGGATCTTGTTTCGGCCGCCTGCTCAGTCGCGCTTCGTGGTGTCGACCGGATTCGTGCCCGCCGCCTGCCCCAGCAGCTGGTTGACCTCGATGAAGTTGCCGTCTGGGTCGAACACTGCGGTGAACATGACCGGGATCGTGGTGCCGTTCGGGCCGGGGTACTCGATGCGGGTGGGTTCGGTGTGCACGCGCACGCCCGGCAGGGCCTTGATCGTGGGCCAGCGGGCGTCGAGGTCCTTGGCGTTGAAGACCAGGATCGCGTCACCCGGCATCGCGCGCTCGAACACCGGCGCCGGTTGCGGACCGATGTCGAGCCGCTGCATCAGGCCCAGCGCACCGATGAAGGTGTCGTTGGCGCGCAGCAGGACCAGCCGAACGGTGGCCGGCTTCTCGCTGCCGTCGGGGTTCTTGCCGCCGCCGATGCGCTGGTCGTAGATCACCTTCATGCCGAGGCCGTCGCGGTACAGCGGCAGCGAGGCGTCGATGTCGCGCACCACCAGGGTGGTGCGCCGCAGGTCGACCGGGATGCGCTCGGCCTCGGGCACCGGCTCGGCGCGCGCGGCGGAAGGAACCAGCAGTCCGCACAGGGCGGCAAGCAGCAAGGCGCGCATCACCGGCTCCACGCGCCGGAACGGCCGGCGCCCGGCGGCATCCTCGCCGTCCGGGCGCGGTCTGGCAAGCCTCAGCGACGCTGGCCGAGCGCTTCCTCGATGCGCTGTTCGGTCTTGTACTGGCTCAGCGCATAGACAGCCCACAACGCGGCCGGAATCCAGCCGATCAGGGTGATCTGCAGGATCAGGCAGATGATCCCGGCGAACGGGCGCCCGATGGTGAAGAAGACCACCGGCGGCAGGAAGATGGCGAGCAGCAGGCGCATGGTCGGGATCCTCCCCGCGCGCGGGATTGCGCGCAAACGCCTTTATGGTGCGGATCGCCCGTGAACCAAGGGTGACTTTCGACCTCCCGCCGCCCGCCGGCGCACGGCTACGATGGCGGGATGCCCGCCGCGGCCTTCCACCCGATCCTCGACCAGTCCCTGCTGGGGCTGCGCAACGCGGCCCGCGCGCAACTCACGCGGCCGGCCGAAGCGCTGTTCCTGGCGCTGGCCTGGGGCGCCGCGGGCGCGATCGCGTGGATGGTCTACACGCGCCTGCCGGGCGAGCCGATCGCGGCGGCGATCGAATCCGCGGCACGCTCGCCGTGGACCACCGGCGCGGTGCTGGCGGCGTTCGCATTCTGGGTCCAGCGCGCGCCGCTGCTGATGCTGCGGCGCCACCTCGCCGAGAGCTGCTGGGCCGCGCTGCCGATCGCGCGCGCGCGCACCACCCGCACCCTGCTGCTGCTCGGCGCGCTGCAACTGGCGCTGCTGCTGCTGGCCGCCGACTTCGCGCTGCAGGCCGCGGCAGCACTGGTGCGCAACCCCGAGCGCTGGCTGTCGGCGGCGCGACAGGTGGCCGCGATCGGCCTCGGCGCCGGCGGGCTCGCGGGCCTGGCGGTGGCGCGGCGGCGGAACATCGACCTCGACCATGCCGGACGCCGCTGGGGCCACGGCCTGCCGCTGTTCCCGCTGCCGCCGCTGGAACGTGCGCGGCTACCGGTGTTCGCGCACTGGCAGCGCATCGAGACCCTGCGCCGCTTCCGCGCCGGCGGGCGCTGGTGGCAGTGGCTGCTGATCGGGCTCGCCATTCCGGCTGGCATCACCCTGCCCTCGCTGGCCGGGCTGGTGCTGATGGGCGTGGTGCTGGTCTGGTACGGGCTTGCGATGACGATGGCGCGCGAGACCATCGTCGCCGCCGCGCGCCTGACCGCGGCCACGCCGCTGCGCTTGCGCGACTTCGCGTGGGCGACCGCGCGCTACCCGCTGCTGGCCGCCGGCGTTGCCGTGCTGTGGGGCACGCTGGCGCTGCTGCTGCAGGAAGCACCGCGGCTGTTCCTGCTCGGCTGGCCGCTGCTGGCGATCGGCTGGTGCGTGCTCGAACTCGCCGTCGCCTGGCACTGCCGCCACCGCCCGCGCCAGGTGGGCGTGCGCCTCGCGGTCGACGCCGTGCTGATCGTCGGCGCCGCGCAAGCCTTTCCGCCGTTCGCCGCCGTGGCCTGGACCGGCCTCGTCGCCTACCACCTGATCGCCGCCCGACGCCCGCCATGAGCGATGCCCTGCTGATCGAGAACCTGGCCCACGCCTACGGCGACCAGCCGGTGCTGCGCGGCGTCGACCTGCGCCTCGCGCGCGGCGACTTCATGGCCCTGATCGGCCCCAACGGGTCGGGCAAGACCACGCTGTTGCGCAGCCTCACCGGGATCCTCGCGCCGCAGTCGGGGCGCATCCTGATCGACGGCGTGGACCTGCGCACCGACCCGGTGGGCGCGAAGGCGCGGCTGGGGCTGGCGATCGACCCGGAACTGCTGCCAGGCGCGCTCACCGGGCGGCAGTGCCTGAAACTGTTCGCCAACGTGCGCGGCATCGCCGACGTGCCCGAGGAGAGCCTCGATCTGGCCAAGGTGCTCAACTTCGCGCCGTGGCTGGACCGGCTGGTCGAGCAGTACTCGCTCGGCACGCGGCAGAAACTGGGCATCCTGCTGGGGCTGATCGGCGACCCGCCACTCATCGTGCTCGACGAGCCGATGAACGGGCTGGACCCGGTCAGCGCCTGGGCGATCAAGCAGCACCTGGTGACGCTCACCCGCGAGCGCGGCTGCGCGGTGCTGCTCGCCACCCACGCGCTGGAGGTGGCCGAACGCTTCATCACCCGCGCGCAACTCTTGCTCGAGGGCCGCTGCGCGCGGCACTGGGACGAGCAGCAACTGATCGCCATCCGCCACGACCCGAGCCGCTCGCTGGAACAGGCGATGGTGGAGACGCTGCGCGAGCTGGCCGCGGCTTGAAGCGAGGGCCGAGGGCTCAGGGCTCAGGGCCCAGACGGCGCTTCGTGCCCTTCGCGCACCATAAGGTGCGTGAACCATCGCCGCCGAACAAACCCAAGCCCCCGCCAACACAGAACCCGCCGATACCCTGCGCCCTATACCCAGGGCCCTGGGCCCTGGACCCTGGGCCCTGACGTTTCCCCTGTTTTTCACCGCCCGATCCACAGCCTTTCGTGAAGCGCGGCAACCGCTTGCGGCGTGAACCGGATGATCCGCTCGGTACACAGCAAGGGTCGCCAGCGCGACGATCGATAGCTCGCGCGTGGTGCGGGCGGTCACCTTGAAGCGCTTGGCCATGCCTTCGGCTTCGGCGAGTTGGCCCAGGTGCCAGAGCAGATAGGCTGCCAGTTTCGCGATCAGCAGCAATGCTTGAAGGCGCAGGGCCGAGCGCGAGCGGCCGATCTCGGTCTCCATGCCGAAGGCCAGCGACTTGGTGTCGCGAAAGTTCTCCTCGATCTGCATCCGGCGCACACACAACGCCACGATCTCGTCCGGTCGCCGGTCGCCGGTCGCGCTGGTCGATCGAGGGCGCCAGCACCCACGGTTCGCGCGCGCTGGCGCAGCGCGACGCGGCCCGGCGCCAGGAGGCGCGCCCCATCCTGCAGCAGCTCGCGCCACGCACGTCGTTGGCGGAGTGGAACATCCGGCGCCTGATG
This sequence comes from Lysobacteraceae bacterium, assembly GCA_021299185.1. Taxonomy (GTDB): domain Bacteria; phylum Pseudomonadota; class Gammaproteobacteria; order Xanthomonadales; family Ahniellaceae; genus UBA4656. The sequence continues at coordinate 32,528 of JAJTHZ010000163.1, forward strand.
GCCCTCG
>JAJTHZ010000128.1 GCA_021299185.1 Lysobacteraceae bacterium
GATCGCGGCATCGCGAACTGGCCGCGGCGTGGGAGGTGGCGGTCGCGCGCAAGCGCGCTCCTACGTGGCGCGCCGTCGTGATCTCACCGCAGCGCGTTGATTGCGGGCGGTCGTAGGAGCCCGCTTGCGGGCGATCGCGGCATCGCGAACTGGCCGCGGCGTGGGAGGTGGCGGTCGCGCGCAAGCGCGCTCCTACGTGGCGCGCCGTCGTGATCTCACCGCAGCGCGTTGATTGCGTGCGGTCGTAGGAGCCCGCTTGCGGGCGATCGTGACCTCTCGACCTTCGAAGGCGGACGTCCGTGCCGCGGAATGGCGGCCGGTTCGCTCAGCCGGGTGCGTCGACGTGGCGCAGGGTCCAGCGGTGCACCGCGGCATCGGGGCCGGCTTCGGCGGCGATCTGGTCGAGCGTGACCTCGCCGCCGGGCTGCGGTCCCTCGGTCAGCGCGGACAGCGCGGCGATGCGCGCCACGAGCGCCGGGATCGGTTGTTCCGACAGCACCAGCAGCACGTCCTCCGACGGCGCGTTGGCTTCGACGGTGTAGCTCTGGTGGGTGCCCTGGACCGTACCGGGGAGCTCGTGTTCGCCGGGCGGCAGCGGGTTTTTCGTGTCCAGCACGGGCAGCGGGAACATCACGGTCGGTGCGGCGCCGATGACCTGGTTGAACGCATAGACGTGCAGTTCGCGGTCGCTGCTGATGCCGATGCGCAGGCGATCGCCGAGCCGCACCTCGGCCTGCGCCGGCAGGCGCTCGGGTTCCGGTGCTGCGCCGACGCGCGCCAGTTGGACGTCGATCGCGGCGAACGCATCACGCGCAGGCGACGGCGTCGGCGCGGCTTCGGCCGCGGGCGACGACGGGCCCGGCGCCGCATCCGCCGTCGGCGCCGCCTGCGGCGCGGCCGGGCGCGTGCCCGGCGCGTTCGCGGTCGGATCGCCGAACAGGAACACCGCCGCCACCACGGCGGCCACCGCGAGGCCGATCAGTGCCGTCGCCCGGTACGAACGCTGCGCGCTCATCGTGTGTCCTCCGCGACCCATTCAGCCACAAGACGGTCGGGCGCAAGGCGCCCCCCGCACCGCGCGAGCGCTCGGCCCCGGGAACGCGTCTTCATCGACCGTACTCCGCCACCAATTCGGACACACGACGACTGGCTGAGAAGCGACCTCCGAACCGCGCGAGTCCATCCGCCCGCAAGCGCGGCGCGTGGTCGCGCAGGTAGGTCTCCAGCGCGCCGCGGTCGGCCAGGTGGTAGCGCACGCAGTACACCGTGCGGCCCGCCTCGCCGTCCTCGACCAGCAGTTCCGCGCCGGTGAATCCGGGGATGGCGAGGATTTCGGCGATGTGCGGCGCGAGCCACTCGCGGTAGGCCGCGGCCACGCCGTCCTCCACCGAGGCACGCACTTCGTAGACGATCATGGGACGGGAATCCTCAGACTGTGAGCAGGCCGAACAGGACCGCCAGCACCAGCCCGAAGCTGAGCAGCACCATGTAGGCGACGCCGATGATGCCGTACTTGACCAGCGTCATGATCCAGCCCTGGCGGTAGATGCGCTTCTGCGCGATCAGCAGGTACAGCGGCACCCACCACGCCATCGCGATCATCAGCCACTCCAGCGTCCCGCGCAGCGCGGCACGCGCCGGGTCGAGCTGGTCGCGCACCGCGCTGACCACCACCAGCAGCAGCAGCGACAGGAAGATGAAGGCGTGGCTGTGCAGCGCGGTCAGCAGGTGCTCCATGTACAGCCGGCGCTTGAACGCGTACATCACCTTCAGCATCAGCGCAAACAGCGGCACCATCACGAAGGTGGCGGGCGGGATCGCGCCGAAAAAGGCCTCGATCAGGGGCTGCGGGTTCTCGCGCCCGTGGCGCATCGCCTCCCGCGCGCGGCCGATGCGCGCGTTCAGGGCGTCGTTCGCCACGTCCGGCAGCCAGGCGAAGCGCAGCGGATTGGTCTCCGGGTGCCACGGGCCGTCGCCGAACTCGAGCTCGCCGAGATCCTCGGCCGGGTCCTCCGGCGGCTCGCGCCCTTCGGCGCGCGCTTTGGCGACCTCGGCCAGCCAGGCCTTGCGTTCGGTCGCCGCCTCGCGCAGGTCCTTCTCGGCCTCGTTGATGTTCTTTTCGGCGCGGCTGATCGTGTCCTGCGATGCCTGTGCCACCGTCAGGCCGGTCTTGAGGCCCTCGCGCCCCTTGGCCAACCCCTTCAGCGCCTCCTCCAGGCGCGCGTCGACCTCGGCGTCGCTCATCGCGGATTCGATCCGCACCTGGTCGCCATCGCCGAAGTTGATCGCGCCTTCGGTGTTGGCGGCATAAAGTTTGAGCGCCAGGAAGCTCAGCACGCAGAGAAAGAAGAACAGGCGGAATGGCGTCACGTAGCGCACGCGACGCCCGGCGAAGTACTCCAGCGACAGATGGCCGGGCTTGAAGTACAGCGGGCCGATCGTGCGCAGCAGCCGGTTGTCGATGCTGAACACGGTGTCGAGGAAGTCGCCGAGGATGCTGGAGAAGCGGCGGATCAGGCCCTTGCGCGGCTGGCCGCAGGCGAAGCAGAACTCGCCCCAGGTGGCGGCGCCGCAGTTGGGGCAGGCCTCTCCGGCGTCCGCGGCGGCCGCTGCGCGCGGCGGCGGCGCGATGACGGGCGGCGGTGGCGCGGCGGCCGGCGGGACGGCTTCCGGTGGCGGGGTCGTGTTCATCGGGCGGCAAGCATGCCGTGTTCGCGCATCCACGCGATGGTGTCGTCGAGCAGCGCGTCCAGCGGCGTGATCCGGTAGTCGAGCTCGCGCACCGCGCGCGAGGAATCGACCGCCAGGTGGTGGCAGGTGAACTGCGCGGCCTCGGCGGTCAGGGTCGGTTCGGCACCGCGCAGGCGCGCCAGCAGCTCCATCATCCGCGCATAGCCTTTCAGCGCGAAGGCCGGCGTCGCGCGGCGCGGCACCGGCTTGCGCAGGCGCGCGCCGATGCGCCCGATCAGGTCGAGGAAGGCGGCGTGTTCGCCGCCGAGCAGGAACGAACGGCCCCACGTGTCGCGCTGCCACGCCGCGACGTGGGCACGCGCGACCTCGCGCACGTCGGCGAAGGCGCCCGAGCCCGGCGGCGCGCCGGGCAGTTCGCCGCGGTCGACGAGCTGGATCAATCGCGCCCAGTTGCGCGTGTCGCCCGGCCCGAAGATGTGCGCCGGGTAGAGGATGGTGGCGCGCAGGCCCTCGGCCATCGCCGCGCGCACGGCTTCCTCGCCGAGGAACTTGGTGCGCTCGTAGTTGACCCACGACTGGCCGCCAAGGCGCGGCGTGTCCTCGGTCAGCGTGCCGTGCGCGAGATGGCTGAAGCTCGAAACGCTGGCGGTGTGCACGAAGCGCACGCCCTGCGCCAGCGCGGCGCGCGCCAGCGCGCGGGTGCCGTCGACGTTGATGGTCTCCTGCCGCCTAGCATGTGCGCGCCAGGTGCTGGTGTCGGCGGCGGTGTGGAACACGGCGTCGAGGTCCGGCGTCACCGCGGCGGCCAGCGCGTCCGGCCCTTCGAGGTCGCCGCGCACCGGCTCGGCGCCGGCGGCGCGCAGCGCGGCGTCGGCGGTGGCCGAGCGCGACAGCGCGCGCACCTGCACGCCGGCCGCCCGCAGCTCGCGCAGCAGGTGCTGGCCGACGAAGCCGGTCGCGCCGGTGAGCAGTACGGTGGTCATGACGGTGCGGTGTCCACGGGCGCGCACGGGCTGGCTGCCCGCCACGCTACGATACCGGGCCGTTCCGTCGCGCCTCAATCATGACCACCGACACGCCGCGCGGCCGCCTCGGCCGCGAGGTCGCCGCCACCTTCGTGCTCGCCCTGCCGATCGTGGTCGGGCAGTTGCTGACCGTGGCGATGAACACCATCGACACCGTGCTCGCCGGTCGGCTCGGCACCCAGGTGCTGGCCGCCGTCTCACAGGGCTACCAGATCTGGGTGGTGGTGCTGCTGGTGGTGATCGGCGTGATGCTGGCGGTGACGCCCTCGGCCGCGCAGCTCGACGGCGCCGGCCGCCGCGACGCGGTGGGTGCGGTGTTCCGCCAGGCCTTGTGGCTTGCGCTCGGCGCCGGCGTGCTGCTGCTGCTCGCGGTGCGCCAGGGCGAACCGCTGCTGCGGCTCGCGCGGGTGTCGCCGGAGATCATCCCCGACGCGGTGGCCTTCCTGAAGGCGATTTCCTGGGGCGCACCCGCGCTGGCGCTGTTCTTCGCCTGCAAGAACACCAGCGAGGGCCTCTCGCTGTCGCGCCCGACGATGTACTTCAGCCTGCTCGGCGTGGCGGTGCTGTTCCCGGTGGCGTGGGTGCTGATGTACGGCCGGCTCGGCTTCCCCGCGCTCGGCGCCGCCGGCGCCGGCTATGCGCACGCCTGCGCGCTGTGGGTGCAGGCGCTGGGCTTCCTCGCCTACCTCGCGCTGCGTGGGCGCTACCGCGAGGCGCGGCTGTTCGTGCGCTTCGACGGGCCCGATCCGCGCGCCATCCTCGGCCTGCTTCGGATCGGCGTGCCGATGGGCACCGCGCTGTTCATGGAGGGTGGGCTGTTCGTCGCCACCGCGCTGCTGGTGGGATCCCTGGGCGCGGTGCCGGCCAGCGCGCACGCGATCGCGATCAACTTCGCCTCGCTGACCTTCATGGTGCCGCTGGGCATCGCGATGGCGACCACGGTGCGGGTCGGCAACGCGGTCGGCCGGCGCGACCCGCAGGCGATCGCGGATGCGGCCAAGGCCAGCCTAGTGCTGGTGCTCGGCGCGCAGGCGCTGTCCGCCGGTGCGATGTTCGCCTTCCCGCAGGCGATCGCCGGCCTGTATTCCGACGACGCGGCGGTGGTGCTGCTGGCCGGCAGCCTGCTTTGGTTCGCCGCCGTGTTCCAGTTCAGCGACGGCATCCAGGCGCTGGCCAACGGCGCGCTGCGCGGGCTCAAGGACACCGCGGTGCCGGCGGCGATCACCGTGCTGGCGTACTGGGGCATCGGCTTCCCGATCGGCTGGTGGCTGGGCCTGCACGACGGCTGGGGTGCGGCGGGTCTGTGGGTCGGGCTGATCGCCGGGCTGACCGTGGCGGCGACCCTGCTGTCGCTGCGCTTCATCGTCCGCGTGCGCCGCTTCCGCCGCGACGGCGTGCCGGCGTCGCTGGCCGGTGAGGCGCCGCCGCCCGCCGTGCCCTGAAACGGGCCTCGATCATCACGAAGCCATGACACGGCGCGCGCGGCGGCATGACCTTCGAGACAGCGGGACCGGCCGCGCTTCCGGTAGGCTAGAACCCTTCCCAGGTCCTGCTTGAACCCGCCATGTCCGAGACGCCCCGCAAGTCCAACATCTTCGTGCGCATCATCCGCTTCCTGTGGGGCGGGGTGAACTTCACGCGGCGCCTGGTGTTCGGCGCGCTGGCCGTGTTCCTGTTGATCGGCATCATCGCCAGCCTCGGCGGCTCGGGCCCGGTGCTGCAGGAGAAGACCGCGCTGGTGATCGCGCCCAAGGGCGCCATCGTCGAGCAGTACACCGGCAGCCCGGCCGACCGCGCGCTGGCCAAGGCGCTGGGCGAGGAAGTGTTCGAGACGCAGTTGCGCGACATCCTGCGCGCGATCGACGGCGCGGCGGCCGATCCCAACATCGACCGCATCGTGATCGTGCCCGACCAGCTCGCCTCGGCCGGCTACGCGACCCTGGTCGAGATCGGCGCGGCGCTGAAGCGCTTCAAGGCCTCGGGCAAGGAGATCATCGCCTTCGGCGACGGCATGGAGCAGCGCGGCTACTACCTCGCCGCGCACGCCGACAAGATCTACCTGCACCCCGAGGGCGCGGTGCTGCTGGAAGGCATCGGCCGCTACCGCACGTATTTCAAGGACGCGTTCGAGAAGTTCGGCGTCGAGGCACGCCTGTTCCGGGTCGGCGAATACAAGTCCGCGGGCGAGCCCTACATCCGCGCGGACGCCTCGCCGGAGGCCAAGGAAGCCGACCTGTTCTGGATGGGCGACCTCTGGCAGCGCTACCTTGCCGAGGTCTCGGCGCTGCGCAAGATCGAGGACGGCAAGCTCGCCGCCGACATCGACAACTACGTCGGCCTGATCAAGTCGCATTCGGGCGACCTCGCCAAGCTCGCGCTCGAGCAGCGTCTGGTCGACGAGCTCAAGACCCGCGACGAGGTGCGTGCGCTGCTGACCGAGAAGGGCGCGGCGGACGAGGAGAACAAGACCTTCCGCCAGATCGCGGTCGAGGACTACGCCAAGTTGCTCGCGGCCAAGGACCTGCTGAACGCCGCAAAGCCCGCGGTAGGCATCGTGGTCGCCGAGGGCGAGATCGTCGGCGGCACCCAGCCGCCGGGCATGATCGGTGGTGATTCCACCGCGCGCCTGATCCGCAATGCGCGCGAGGACGAGAACATCAAGGCGGTGGTGCTGCGCGTCGACTCCCCGGGTGGCGGCGTGTTCCCGTCCGAGGTGATCCGCCGCGAGGTCGAACTGACCCGCGCCGCCGGCAAGCCGGTCATCGTCTCGATGGGCGACCTCGCGGCCTCCGGCGGCTACTGGATCTCGATGAACGCCGAGAAGATCTACGCCAGCCCCAGCACCATCACCGGCTCGATCGGCATCTTCGGCCTGTGGGTCAACTTCCCGCAGGCGCTGGGCAAGCTCGGCCTGCGCACCGACGGCACCAGCACCACCTGGATCGCCGGTGCGGTCGACCCCACGCGCGAATACGACCCGCGGCTGGGTGAGGTGATCCAGAGCGTGATCGACCGCGGCTACCAGCAGTTCATCGGCAAGGTGGCCGATGCGCGCGGCAAGCAGCCGGCCGAGATCGACACCATCGCGCGCGGCCGCGTGTGGAGCGGCGCGCAGGCCAAGGAGCGCGGCCTGGTCGACGAACTCGGCAACCTCGACGACGCGATCAAGGCCGCCGCGGCCTCGGCCGGGCTCACCGACTGGCGCCTGCAGTACGTGGAGAAGGAGCGCTCGCCGTTCGAGCAGGCCTTCGCCGATTTCCTGCAGTCGCGGATCGGCGCGGCGGTCGCCGCCCAGGGCGTGCTGCCGACGGCCTGGATGCCGCCGCAGGCGATGGACGAGATCGCCCGCGCGCAGCGCGTGCTGGCCGATGCCGCGCGCAAGCGCCCGGCCGCGATCTACGCCCACTGCGAGTGCGACGCGCGCTGACTTCGGTTGTCCCGGCCGCAGGCCGGGGCACGCGGAACGATTCGCATTGAAACCGCGGGCCCCTGGGCCCGCGGTTTCTTCTTTGCGCGGGCGCTGGCGCGGCCGCTGTCCCTTGGGTAACACTGGCCGCCCGGTGCCCCCGCCGCCGCGCACCGGGACGTCCCTGCCGTGGACGTGGGGTGCGGCGGCTGTCGCGTCCGGCCCGCCGGACCCGCGTGGGGGTTTGCATGGCGAGTGCGATCGGGTCCGAAGCTCTTCCACCCGCGGTGATTCCGCGCGCCCCGCGGCGCAACCCGCTGCGCACGCGCGGCGACTGGGAATCGATGCGCGCCGCGGTGCTCGCCGACCCCGGGGCTTTCCACGCCGCGATCGCGCGGCGCAACCTGCACTGGTTCGTGCCCTCGGTGGGGCCCGCCGGGGCGTGGCTGTCGTTCGATGAATTCGCCGGCCGCTGGTCCGGCTGGGATGCACGCAACGGCGCGCCGGTCGCGCCCGCGCTGAACGCCGGCTTCGCGCCCTGGACGCGCGCCTTCGACGACCGCGACGCCCCGCAGTACCGCTGGTTCGAGGGCGCGCTGACCAACGCCTGCTTCAACGAGGTCGACCGCCACGTGCTGGCGGGGCACGGCGACGAGGCGGCGATGATCTTCGAGGGCGACCGCTGGGACCAGTCGCTCAACGACGGGCGCGGCGGTCCGGTGGTGGGCTATCCGATCTCGCGCAAGCGCCTGCTGCTGGAGGTGGCGCGGGCCGCGCTGGTGCTGCGCGGGCTGGGGCTCGCCGCGGGCGACCGCATCGCGCTCAACATGCCCAACATCCCGGAGCAGGTGTACTACACCGAGGCCGCCAAGCGGCTCGGCATCCTCTACACCCCGGTGTTCGGCGGCTTCTCCGACAAGACGCTGTCGGACCGCATCCACGATGCCGGCGCCAAGGTCGTCATCACCGCCGACGGCGGCTGGCGCAATGCCCAGGTGGTGCCGTTCAAGGAGGCCTACACCGACGCCGCGCTCGACAACTACGTGCCGGTGGAAGTCGCGCTCGCGGTGCTGCGCGCGAGCCTCGCCTCGATGGGCGTGGCCGACGGGCGCGCCGCGCACATCGTGCAGCGCGTCGCCGAGGCCGTGCGCGGCGAGATCACGGTCGAGCGCAGCGACCTGATGCGCGGCGTGGGACGCGCGCTGGCGGATCTTTCGTCCGGCGCCGAGGCGATCGACGCCGCCGAGGCGAGCCGCATCCGCACCGGGCTGGCGCGCGCGCTGGTCGACACCCCGCCGCGCGTGTCGGCGGTGGTGGTGGTGCGCTACACCGCGCAGCCCAACCTGCTGTGGCGCGCCGAGCGCGACCGCTGGAGCCACGAGCTGCTGGCGGCCGCTTCCGCGCAGCTGCTGGCCGCCGCGCGCGGCGCGAGCTTCGACGCCGCGTCCGAGGACGCGCTGCTCGCTTTGCCCGACCGCGACTTCGTCGCCGCGATCTGGGCCGCCTGCCCGCCGCAGCCGGTCGATGCCGAATATCCGCTGTTCCTGATCTACACCTCAGGTTCCACCGGCAAGCCGAAGGGCGTGGTCCACGTGCACGGCGGCTATGTCGCCGGCGTGGCCGAGACGATGCGCGTGGCCTTCGACGCCCAGCCCGGCGACGTGATGTACGTGGTCGCCGATCCCGGCTGGATCACCGGCCAGAGCTACATGATCAGCGCGGCACTGGCCACCCGCGTCACCAGCGTGGTGGCCGAGGCGGCCCCGGTGTTCCCGTCGGCCGGCCGCTTCGCCTCGATCATCGAACGCTACGGCGTGTCGATCTTCAAGGCCGGCGTGACCTTCCTCAAGAGCGTGATGCAGGACCCGCAGAACGCCGAGGACGTGCGTCGCCACGAGCTGTCCGGCCTGCGCGTGTGCACCTTCTGCGCCGAGCCCACCTCGCCGGCCGTGCAGCAGTTCGGCATGGACCTGATGTGCCCCTGGTACATCAATTCCTACTGGGCCACCGAGCACGGCGGCATCGTGTGGACGCACTTCTTCGGCAACGGCGATTTCCCGCTGCGCGCCGATGCGCACACCTATCCGCTGCCGTGGGTGCTGGGCGAGGTCTGGGTGGCCGAGGGCGAGCCGGTCGACGGCCGCGTGCCCGCACGCGCGGCGGAAGCGGGCGAGAAGGGCGAGATCGTGATCGCCGCGCCCTATCCGTACCTGTGCCGCACGATCTGGGGTGATGCCGCGCGGTTCGCGGTGGAAGCGCGCGACGGCGGCCTGCGCGTGGCCGGCGCCTGGCGCGGCGATGCGTCGCGCTACGCGCAGACTTACTGGACGCGCTGGCAGGGCCGGCTGGCCTATACCCAGGGCGACTTCGCGGTGCGCTACGACGACGGCGGCTTCTCGCTGCACGGGCGCAGCGACGACGTGATCAACGTGTCCGGGCACCGCATCGGCACCGAGGAGATCGAGGGCGCGATCCTGCGCGACAAGCAGGTCAAGCCCGATTCGCCGGTCGGCAACGCGATCGTGGTCGGCGCGCCGCACCGCGAGAAGGGCCTCACGCCGCTGGCCTTCGTGAAGCCGGTCGCCGGCCGGCGCCTGACCGCCGACGACCGGCGTCGCCTCGCCGAACTGGTGCGCAGCGAGAAGGGCGCGACCGCGGTGCCGTCCGATTTCATCGAGGTCGGCGCGTTTCCGGAAACACGCAGCGGCAAGTACATGCGGCGCATGCTGCGCGCGCTGGTCGAGGAACAGCCGGTCGGCGACACCAGCACGCTGCGAAACCCCGAGTCGATCGACGAGATCGCACGCGCCATCGCCGCCTGGCGCGAACGCCAGCGGATCAGCGAATCGCAGCGCCGCTTCGAATCCTGGCGCTTCCTGCGCGTGCAGTACCACCCGATCGCCGCCAACGCCCGCGTGGCGGTGGTGACGGTGGCCAACCCGCCGGTCAACGCGCTCAACGAGCGCGCGCTCGACGAACTGGTCACCGTGGTCGACCATCTGTCGCGGCGCGAGGACGTAGCGGTGGTGGTCTTCACCGGCGACGGCACCGGGTCGTTCGTGGCCGGCGCCGACATCCGCCAGCTGCTCGACGACGTGCACACGCTGGACGAGGCGCAGCCGCTGCCCAACGTCGCCCACCTCGCGTTCCGCAAGATCGAGCGCATGGACAAGCCGAGCATCGCCGCGATCAACGGCGTCGCACTCGGCGGCGGGCTGGAGTTCGCGCTGGCCTGCCACTACCGCATCGCCGAGCCGACCGCGGTGTTCGGCCAGCCGGAGATCCGCCTGCGCCTGCTGCCCGGCTACGGCGGCACGCAGCGCCTGCCGCGCCTGCTCGCCGACCGCGCCGCCGATCCCGCCGCGGGCCTGGTGCGTGCGCTGCAGGTGCTGCTCGGCGGCCGCACGCTGGACGCCGACGAAGGCCGCGCCATCGGCCTGCTCGACGAGGTGGTCGGCGCGCCGACCGACGTGCTCGGCCGCGCGGTCGCGCTGGCGCGCGAGTTCGTCGCCGGCGGCGGCGCGCTGGTCGACGCGCACGCGCGCCGCAAGGCGCAGAACCTCGCCTGGCAGCGCCCCGGTGCGGCGCCGCTCGATGCCGCGCTGGCCGATGCCGACATCGCGCGCATCCTGCGCCAGTCGGCGCGCGCGGGCCGCGAGGTGGCGGCGAAACGCCTCGTCGAGGCGCTGTCGACCGGCTGGACCCAGGGTCTCGACGCCGGGCTCGAGCGCGAGGCGCGATTGTTCGCCGAAGCCGTGGTCGATCCCGAAGGCGGCAAGCGCGGCATCCGCGACTTCATAGAGCGGCGCAGCGCCGCGCTGCCCACGCGGGCCGCGCCCGCGCGTCCCGCGGCGCAGGAACTCATCGCGCGCGGCGAGCTGCTGCCGGTCGGCGCGCCGTTCTTCCCCGGCTTCACGCCGATCCCGCCGCTGCAGTACGCCTTCGCGGTGACCAAGGATGCGGAGAGCGGCGAGCCGGTGTTCGACGATCCCGTGCGCTCCGAGCGCGAGGTCATCGTGCCGGTGGAGACCCCGGGACCGAACGAGGCCCTGGTCTACGTGCTGACCTCCGAGGTCAACTTCAACGACGTCTGGGCCCTGGTCGGCATCCCGATCTCGCCCTTCGACAGCCACGACGAGGACGTGCACGTCACCGGTTCCGGCGGCATGGGGCTGGTGGTGGCGCTGGGCGAGGCGGCGCAGGCGCAGGGCCGGCTCAAGGTGGGCGACCTGTGCGTGGTGTTCGCCGGCCAGTACGACCTGCTGGCGCCGATCGCCGGCCTCGACCCGATGTTCGCCGACTTCCACATCCAGGGCTACGAGACGCCCAACGGCAGCCACCAGCAGTTCCTGCGCGTGCAGGCGCCGCAGTTGCATCCGCTGCCGGCGGATCTGTCGCTGGAGCAGGCCGGCTCCTACGTGCTGAACCTCGGCACCGCGGTGCGCGCGCTGTTCACCGTGCTCGGCGTGCAGCCGGGCCGCACGCTGTTCGTCGAGGGCGCGGCCACCGGCACCGGCCTGGAAGCGCTCAAGGCCGCGCGTCGCAACGGGCTGTCGGCGATCGGCCTGGTGTCGAGTGCGGACCGCGCGGCGGTGGTGCAGGCGGAAGGTGGCAGCGCGCTCAATCGGCGCGATCCGCGCTACGCGGGCCTGTTCACCATCGTGCCGCGCGGACGCGAGGCGATCCGCGACTGGGTCGCGCGCGGCCAGGTGCTGCTCGACGACGCGCGCGCCGGCAACGGCGGGCGGCTGGCCGACTTCGCCGTCTCGCACGCGGGCGAACTCGCCTTCCCGCGCACCGTGCAGTTGCTGGAAGACGGCGGCACCGTGACCTTCTACGGCGCCTCGTCCGGCTACTACTTCAGTTTCGTCGGCCGCAAGGGCGGGCTCGCACCGGGCGAGATGCTGCGCCGCGCGTCGATGCGCGCCGGCGAGGCGGTGCTGGTCTGGTACGGCGTGGGTCTCGCGAAGGGCGAGCTGGTCGATGCGCCCGGGCTGGAGGCCATCGAGGCCGCGCGCGCGGCCGGCGGGCGCATCGCGGTGGTGTGCGCCACCGATGCGCAGCGCGAGTTCGTGCAGTCGCTGGGCTTCGGCGACGGCATCCGCGGCGTGGCCTCGATCGAGGAGATCGCGCGCCGCGCCGGCGCCGATTTCGAGTGGCCCGACGGCATGCCCGAACTGCCCGACACGCGCACGAAGATCGCCGAATTCCGCGAGGCCGTGCGCGCCTTCCAGGAACGCACGCTCAAGCCGGTGGCGAGCGCGGTCGGACGCTTCCTGCGCTCGGCCGACAACCCGCGCGGGCAGCCGGAGGTCATCATCGAGCGCGCGGGACACGACGCGCTCGCGGTGTCGACCTCGCTGGTGATGCCCTACACCGGCCGCGTGGTGTACTTCGAGGACATGGAGTACGGCCGCTACACCTTCTACGCGCCGCAGGTCTGGTACCGGCACCGCCAGGTGCTGTGCCCGACGCTCACCATCCGCGGCACGCACCTCAACAACCCGTACGAGGTCACGCTGATGAACCGCATGGTCGACGCCGGCCTGCTCAGCGTGACCGATCCGGTGATGGTGCCGTGGCAGGACCTGCCGAAGGCGCACCAGGCGATGTGGGACAACCGCCACGCCGGCGCCAACTACGTCTGCAACCACGCGCTGCCGGCCGCCGGCCTGCGCTCGCGCGAGCAGTTGTTCGAGGCCTGGGCCACGCAGTTGGCCGAAGGGGAAGGGGAACACCATGGCTGAGCGTCGCAAGGGCCGCACGGCGGCGAAGGCATCGGCCCGGCCGGTCGCCAAGGCATCGAAACAGGCGGCGCCGAAGGCCGCCGGCAAGCCCGCCGCGAAAGCGGCCGCAAGACCGGCCGCGAAGTCGCCCGCACCCGCGGCGCGGCTCGCCGCGCCCGCCGGCCGGCTCGCCGGCAAGGTCGCCTTCATCACCGGGGCTGCCGGCAATATCGGCACCGACATCGTGCGGCTCTACCTCGCGGAAGGCGCGCGCGTCGCGATGGTCGGACGCGACGTGGCGAAGTTGAACGCCGCGCGCGCCGCCCTGCTGGCCGAGGCCGGCGCAGCGGACGACCACGCGCTGGTGGTGCCGATGGATGGCGGCGACCCGGCGCAGGTGCACGCCGCGATCGCGGCCACGGTCGCGGCCTTCGGCCGCATCGACGTGCTGGTCAACAACGCCGGTTCCTCCGGGCCCAAGCAGCGCCTCGAGGACCTGCCGCTCGACCGCGCCGACCTCGACGCCGCGCGCGCCGCCGGCTCCACCGACACCGAGAGCGTGCTGGATGCGGCGCGCAGCCTGCTCGGCATGGCCTGGTACGTCACCCGCGCCGCGCTGCCGCACCTCGCGCCCGGTGCGTCGATCGTCAACGTCACCACCATCTTCTCGCGCACCGAGTACTTCGGCCGCGCCGCCTACGTGGTGCCCAAGGCCGCCTTCAACGCGCTGTCGCGCAACCTCGCGCTGGAACTCGGCGCGCGCGGCATCCGGGTCAACACCGTGCTGCCCGGCCCGATCGACAGCGAGCGCATCCGCAACGTGTTCGCCGCGATGGACAAGCTGCGCCACGGCACCCGCGGCACCACCGCGCGCGAGTTCATCGACCGCATGTCGCTGGCGCGCGCGCGCGACGGCAAGCCCGAGTTCGGCCTGCCGTCGATCCGCGACGTGGCCAACGCCGTGCGCTTCCTCGGCAGTGAGGAGTCGGCGGCCTTCAACGGCCACGACTTCGAGGTCACCCACGGCATGGCCGCCGAGGCCGAGAGCCAGAGCACCTGGATGTCGCGCCCGGAGCTGCGCACGGTGGACGGCACCGGCGCGAAGATCCTGATCGCCGCCGGCGAACAACTGGCCGACGCGCTGGAGATCGCGCGCATCCAGGCGCGCTGCGGCGCCGAGGTGCTGCTCGGCCTGCCGAGCGCGGAACTGGTCAAGCAGGCCGCCGGCATCCTCGATCCCACGCCGGAGGATCGCCGCATCCAGCCGGTGCTGGTCGACCGCACGCGGCCGGCGACGGTCGCCGCGGCGCTGGCCGCCGAAGCGGGCAGCGGCCGCCTGACCGGTGCCATCGTGTTGCCGGCGGCCGGCCCGCATGCGCTGCGCGGCCCGCTGTCGCAGGTCACCGACGCCGAGATCGCCGCCTTCATCGAGCGCGAGATCGTCGGCGCGCTGGCGCTGGCGCGCGAACTGGCGCGCTTCTGGCACCACCTCTCGGGGCTGGAACAGGGCGCGCGCGTGGTGTTCCTGAGCAACGGCGACGACGGCGCCGGCAACGCGGTGGCCGACGTGCTGCGCGCGGCGGTCGAGGAACTGCTGCGCGTGTGGCGCCAGGAGTCGGCGGCCGACATGCGCGAGGGCGAGCCCGGCGTGGTGCAGTGGGGCAACCAGATGCTGCGCTGGCGCAACGTCGAATCGGAGAACCTGCCGTTCGCCGGCCGCCAGGTGGCGCGCCTGCTGTTCACCCACCGCCGCATCGAACCGATCGACCTCTACCTGCCGCGCTCGATCCGCGAGGCCACCGGCGCACGCCGCGCCGCGGTGCCGGAAATCGAGACCCTGCATGGCCTGCACAAGGGCAAGGTGGCGTTGATCACCGGCGGTTCGTCCGGCATCGGCGGCCAGGTGGCGCGCTTCCTCGCCGCGGCCGGCGCGCGCGTGATGCTGGTCGCGCGCGGGGCCGAGAGCCTCACCGCGACCCGCGACGCGATCGTGGGCGAACTTGAGGACTCGGGCTACTGGGGCGCGCGGCGCCGCGTGCAGACGCTGGCCGGCGTCGACGTCGGTGATCTCGCCGCGGTCGAGCACGCGGTCAAGGTCACGCTCGATACCTTCGGGCGGGTCGACGTGCTGATCAACTGTGCGGGCGTGGCGGGCGCCGAGGAGATGGTGGTCGACATGCCGCTGGACGCCTGGCGCTACACGCTGGACGCCAACCTGGTGTCGAACTACGCCCTGATGCAGCGCGTGATCCCGCTGATGAAGGCGCAGGGCACGGGCTACATCCTCAACGTGTCGTCGTATTTCGGCGGCGAGAAATACGTCGCGACCCCCTATCCGAACCGCTCCGACTACGCGGTGTCCAAGGCCGGCCAGCGTGCGCTGGCGGAAAGCCTCGCCCGCTTCGTCGGCCCCGAGATCCAGATCAACGC
This sequence comes from Lysobacteraceae bacterium, assembly GCA_021299185.1. Taxonomy (GTDB): domain Bacteria; phylum Pseudomonadota; class Gammaproteobacteria; order Xanthomonadales; family Ahniellaceae; genus UBA4656. The sequence continues at coordinate 15,279 of JAJTHZ010000128.1, forward strand.
CATCGCGCCGGGCCCGGTCGAAGGCGAGCGGCTCAAGGGCAAGGGCGGCAAGGCCGGCCTGTTCGAGCGCCGCGGCAAGCTGATCCTCGAGAACCGGCGCCTCAACGCGGTGTACGCCGCGGTGGTGCGCGGCCTGCGCGCCGGCGAGCCGGTCGACAACCTGCTGGAGTGGATCGCGGTCAACGACGTTGCGCGCCTGCTCGAGGGCGACGCGCCCGCGCCGCTGGCGCGCCTGGCCAAGGCGCTCGGCAGCGAGGGGGAGCCGGGTGCTTCGTGGAGCGGCTTCCTGGTCAACGCCTCGATCGCGCGCAAGCTGGTCGGACGCCTGGCGCGCGCGGGTTATCTGATCGGCGACGAGGGCGCCGCGGCCGGCGCCGACTGCGTGGCGAAACTGGCGCCGCCACCCGAGCCCTTCCTGCCGCCCACCCAGGTGCGCAGCGAGGCGGCCAAGATCCGCGACGGCGTGCTATCGCTGCTGCACCTGCGCCGCATGCCGACCGAAACCGAGGTCGCGCTGGCCACCGTGTACTTCCTCGCCGACCACGCGATCAGCGGCGAGACCTTCCAGCCTTCCGGCGGGCTCAACCTGGAGCGCTCGATCACCGAGCGCGAACTGTTCGGCAGCGTCAAGCGCGAGCGCCTGGAACTGATGCGTGGCCGCACCGCGTGGGTGATCGGCGAGCACCTCGTGCAGCACCTCGCGCGCGCCGCATCCGTGTTCGCCACCCAGGGCCAGGCCGGCAAGGTGGTGCTGATCACGCGCAGCAAGGCGGCCGCGGCCGCGGTGATCGAGCACTTGAGCCCCAGCGAGGCCGCGGTGGTGCGCGTGATCGCCTGCGGCGGCGACGTCGAGGCCGGCATGGACGCCGCGCTGCGCGACGGTGGCCGACCCGCCAGCGTGGTCTGCACCCCGTTCGCCCCGCTACCCGACGCACTGCACGATGCCGACGGCCGCTGGCTCGACACCGCGGCGTTCCGCGCGGTGGTCGAGGAACAACTGACCCACCACTTCCGCGTCGCGCGCAAGGCCGCGCTGTACGACGACGTGAGCCTGATGCTGGTCTCGCCCGACGTGCCGCCGGGCTCGTCGCCGGCGCCGTTCGCGCTGGCCAACTTCGTCAAGACCACGCTGCACGCGTTCACCGGCACCTTGGCGGTGGAGTGCGAGCGCCTGGTGCACGACGCGGTGATCAACCAGATCAACCTCACCCGCCGCGCACGCAGCGAGGAACCCCGCGACGCCGCCGAGACCGCCGAGGAACTCGAGCGCTTCGGCCGCGCCGTCCTGCTCGCCGGCGCGCCGCTGGCGCGGCTGGAGGACAGCCGGTATCGGTCGCGGATTTACCGCGGGATGGCCATTACGGTGTGAGACCACCGCCCCGGTGACGACTGTGGCATGGCGTCGGGGCGGCGCTTCTTTGGCGGGTACAGGGCCCAGGGTACAGGGCCCAGGGCCCAGCGGCTGTGCCGAAGCGTTGTGGGAGCGGCGCGTGCGCCGCGAGCTTTTCGGGCTTGCGGCGATCCCATCGCGCTGCACGCAGCGCTCCCACAGCGAGCGCGCGATCTGTGGGAGCCGGTTTCAGCGACGACCGTCCTTCGTCGACACTTCGGCACGGCGATCGCCGGTGGAACCGGCTCCCACCCGGACCGCATCGTCGAAGCCCGCGCGGTTGCCGAATCGGATCGGTCCCCCGGCTGGGCCCTGGGCCCTGTGCCCTGGGCCCTGGGCCCTTGGATCAGCGATGGATGCCCCCCGCCGGCGCCGCCTCAGCCGCCGTTGCCTCAGCCGCCCTGCTTCTCCAGCGCCTCGTCCTGCCGCTGCTTGGCGTCCAGCGTCGCCTGCTCCACGGCCTGCGCACGCACCTGCGGGTCGCGTGGATCGGGCGCGGCGGGGGCTTGTGCGGCAGGTGGCGGCGCTGACGGCGCGCAGGCGGCGAGCAGGGCGCACAGCAGGGCGGCGAGCGGCAGGGTGCGGCGCATGGCGAACTCCCGGACGGTGATTGCTGCGCTAGCCTAACGACCGATCCGCGGCGGCTGCGCCCGCGGCACGGGAGATCGCGATGGACGGCAACCGCTGGCGGCTCGACGGCCGCGTGGCCCTGGTCACCGGGGCGAGCAAGGGCATCGGCCGCGCCTGCGCCGCGGAACTGCTCGCCTTCGGCGCCGACGTGCTGCTGGTCGCGCGCGGCGAGGAGTCGCTCGAGGCCGCGCGCGCCGACCTCGCGGCAGAGTTCCCCGGCCACCGCGTGCTGGCCTTCGCCGCCGACCTCGCGCAGCCCGAGCAGCGGCTCGACGTCTTCGACTGGATCACCGACCTCGACCTCGCGCCGTCCATCCTGGTCAACAACGTCGGCACCAACATCCGCAAGCCGACCCTGGCCTACGAGGCGGCCGAGATCGCGCGCATCTTCGACACCAATCTTTTCAGCGCGTTCGAGATGTGCCGCCTGGCGCAGCCGTTCCTCACCCGCCACCCGCAGTCGGCGATCGTCAACATCGGTTCAGTGGCGGGGCAGACCGCGCTGCGCACCGGTTCGCCCTACGCGATGACCAAGGCGGCGCTGGCGCAGTTGACGCGCAACCTGGCGGTGGAATGGGCGCGCGACGGCGTGCGGGTCAACGCGGTCGCGCCGTGGTACGTCCGCACGCCGCTGGCCGCGGGCGTGCTTTCCGACCCCGCGTACCTCGAAGAAGTGCTCGACCGCACGCCCGCCGGCCGCATCGGCGAGCCGGAGGAGGTCGCCGCCACCGTGGCCTTCCTGTGCCTGCCGGCGTCGTCCTACGTCACCGGGCAGTGCGTGGCGGTCGATGGGGGCTTCCTGCAGTACGGCTCCTGACCAAGCCCTGCGCCGCCGTCGCCGCCGAAGCGGCTCCCACGAGACTCGCGCCGGCAGTTGGTGGGGATCGTGGGAGCCGGTTCCACCGGCGACCGGCTCGCGGCAGCCCCGCGGCAGGGCGAGCGCCGCCAAAAGCGGCTCCCATCGCGCAGTCCATGCCGGATGCTGCGGTTTCCTTAACCCGAAACGGCGGATAATGCGCGCTCGTCCATCGGCTCCAGGAGACCACCATGCGCTGGATCCTCGCTCTCTCCGCCTTCCTGCTCGCCACGCTGCCCGCCACCAGCGCGAGTGCCGCCAGCGCGCGCGAGCTGCAGCGCGACAGCAACCGCGTGCTGGAGCGCCTCTACGATTCGCAGCCCTCGACCCGCGGCGTCCTTGGCCGCGCGGCCGGCGTGCTGGTCTTCCCGGGCATCTACAAGGGCGGCATCGGGCTCGGCGCCGAATACGGCGAGGGCGTGCTGCGCGAAGGCGGCACGGTCAGCGGCTACTACCGCGTGGTCACCGGCTCGGTCGGCCTGCAACTCGGCGTGCAGAAGCGCGCGCAGGTGATCGCCTTCATGGACGCCGAGGCGCTGCGCAAGTTCAAGAACAGCGACGGCTGGGAGGCGGGCGTCGACGGGTCCATCGTGGTCGCCGACCTCGGCGCCGGCGCGCAGGCCGATACCAAGGCCCTCAACCAGCCGATCATCGCCTTCATCCTCGACGAGAAGGGGCTGATGTACAACGTGACGCTCGAGGGCTCGAAGATCTCGCGCATCCGCAAGTGAGCGCGCGCCGCGGCGCCGCTCGCGCGGCACGCGCCGCGGCGGGCTTCGCCTGCCTGCTCGGGCTCGGCGCCTGCACGCCGTCGCCCGTGCCGCCGGCGGACGACGCGGTACGGGCGGTCGCGCCGGCCAAGCCGGTCTTCGTCGGCAGCGCCGCGTGCGCCGATTGCCACGCCGAGGCCTACGACGCCTGGCGCGGTTCGCACCACGCGCTGGCCATGCAGGTGGCCGACGGTGCGACGGTGCTCGCGGCCTTCGACGGGCGTGAGCTGCGCCACGGCGCGGAGACCGTGCGACCGGTGCGCGACGCGACGGGCCACGCCTTCGAGGTGCGCGTGGGCGCGGACGCGCCGCAGGTCCTGCGCGTGACCCACGCCTTCGGCGTCGCGCCCTTGCAGCAGTACCTGGTCGACACCGGTCGCGGTCGCCTGCAGGCGTTCACCTGGGTCTGGGACACGCGCGCGGCGCCGGACGGGCAGCACTGGTACTTCCTCTACCCGGACGACCCAGGCGAGCCGGGGTCGCGGTTGCACTGGAACGGCGCGCAGCAGAACTGGAACCACCAGTGCGCGGACTGCCACGCCACCGCGCTGGTCAAGGACTACGACGCGGCCAGCGAGACCTTCCGCACGCGCCACGCGGAGGGCACCGTCGGCTGCGAAGCCTGCCACGGCCCGGCGTCCGCGCACGTCGACTGGGCCCGCCTGCCCGAAGCGCAGCGCGCGGCGATGCCCGCGCCGCGGCTGCCCATCGACTGGCGCGCGGCCGACGGCGGCGCGTTCGGCTTCGCCGACGGCGTACCCATCGCCCAGCGCACGCCGCGGGCCAACGCACCCGCGCCCGACGTCGAGGCCTGCGGCGCCTGCCACGCGCGACGCACGCCGCTGGTCGCGGGGCCGGCCACGGGCATGGCGCTCGACGACGCCTACCGCCTCGCCACCCTGGATCCCGGCCTGTACTTCGCGAACGGCGCGATGGACGACGAGGTGTTCAACCTCGGCTCCTTCCTGCAGAGCCGCATGCACGAGGCCGGCGTCGGCTGCATCGACTGCCACGAGCCGCACGGCGGCAAACCGCGCGCGGTGGGCAATGCCCTGTGCGCGCGCTGCCACCAGCCGGCGGTGTTCGACGCGCCGTCGCACCGCGGGCACGCGGACGCGCCGCAGGCCACGGCCTGCGCCACCTGCCACATGCCCACGCGCACGTACATGGGCATCGATGCGCGCCACGACCATGCGTTCCTGCGCCCCGATCCGCGCGAGGCGCGCCGCGTCGGCGCGCCGGATCCGTGCAGCGCCTGCCACGCCGACCGCGGCGTCGACGCGTTGGCGTCCGCGATCGAAGGCTGGCGGCGCGAGGGCGCCAAGCCGCGGCGCAGCTACGCCGACGCCTTGCACGCCGGTCGCTCCTGGTCGCTCGATGCCGGCGCGCGCCTGCGCGCCGTGGTCGACGACCCTGCGCAGGCGGCGATCGTGCGCGCGAGCGCGTGGCGGTTGCTGGCCGCGCGCATCGATGCCGGGGACGCCGCGCGGCTCACGGCCGCGCTGCGCGATCCCGATCCGCGCGTACGCGGCGCGCTCGCCGCCGGTTTCGCCGCGCTGCCGGCCAACGCCGGCGCCGAGGGGCTCTCGCGCCTGCTGGCGGACCCGCGGCGCAGCGTGCGCCTTGCCGCCGCGGCGGCGCTGGCC
>JAJTHZ010000231.1 GCA_021299185.1 Lysobacteraceae bacterium
CAGGGCCGTGGCCTCGCGCAGCGCGCCATCGCGGTCGCCCTGTGCGAGCAGGATTTCGGCGACCAGCCCCTGGCTCGCCAGCCGCTCGAAGGTCTGCGGCGGCAGCGCGGCGTCGCGGGCGGCGCGCGCGGCGAGTGCCAGTGGCGCGGCTTCGGCGGCTCGCCCTTGGCTCAGCAGCACGCGGGCGAGGTTGTGGCGTGCGCGGGCGACGATCGGCGAGTTGTCGGGCTGGGTGCGCAGCCGGATTGCCAGCGACTCGCGGTAGCCGCGCTCGGCGGCGGCGAGGTCGCCGCGTTCCTCGTCGAGGTTGGCGAGGTTGTTGATGCTCTGCGAGATCGCCGTGTTCACGACGCCGTTCTCGGCGTCGAGCGCGATCTCGATCGCGCGGCGGTAGCTTTTCGCCGCGTCGTCGTAGTGGCCGAGGCTGTGGCGGACCGAGCCGATCTCGTTCCACAGGCGGTAGTAGTAGGAGGATCGCTCGCCCATCCGCCGCGCGGTGTCCGGCAGCAGCGCCATCAGTTCCGCCTCCGCTTCCTCCAGGCGGTCGAGCGCCGCCAGGGTGCCCGCCAGTGCGGTGCGGCTGTTGATCGTCGATGGGTGGTCGGCGCCGAGCAGCGCGGTCTTGCCGGCGATCGCCTGCCGGTACCAGTCCAGCGCGGCCGGCTGGTCGCCGAGCAGGTCGGCGACCCAGCCGCGGTTGTGCAACACCGAGGCGAGTCCCTCACGGCCCTCAGGCCCGGAGCGTTCGAACATCGCCTGCGCGCGCTCGAAGGCGGCCATCGCATCGGCACCGCGGCCGAGGCGTTGCAGGGTCACGCCGTAGGTCATCATCACGTGGCCGAGGCGCTTCGGATCCTGCGCCTCGCGCGGTTCCGCGCGCGCCAGCGCCTGTTCGATGTACGGCCAGGCGGAACGGCCGTCGAGCAGGGTGTTGTGCGCCTGCGCGATGGCCACCTCGACGTCGATCAGCGCCTCCAGCGCCGCCGGATCGCGCAGGTACTGCTCGCGCGCGGCGGCCAGCAGTTCGATCGCGGGCTTGGGTTGTTCGCTGTTGCGGTAGATGTCGCCCAGCGTGCGCTGCAGCGCGGCGCGCGCCGCCGGGCTGCTGGCCTGAACGGCGTCCAGCCGCGAGCGGCCGCGGTCGAGCAGTTCGCGCGCGGTGATCTCGGCGTCGCCGCCCCGCATCGGGTCCAGCTCGCCGAACAGCCCGGTCACGAAGGCCAGCACCTCGCGCGAGGTGGTTGCTTCGGCCTCGGCGCGCGCGCGCGATTCCTCCGCGCGGTCGCGCTCCACCGCGAGCCGCAGCGTGAACAGGCCGGCCGCCGCCAGCAGCAGCACGCCGAAGGCGAGCACGGCGCGGTAGCGCTGGGCGAACTTCACCACCTGGTACCAGCGGTCGCCGGCGCGCGCCGACACCGGACGTCCGTCGAGCCAGGCCTCGATGTCCTGCTGCAGCAGCACCGCCGACGCATAGCGGCGCTGCGGCTCGACCCGGGTGGCGAGGCGCACGATGGCGTCGAGGTCGCCGCGCAGTTCGGGCGCGAAGCCGCGCGCGGCCGGGTCGGTGCTGCGCCGCGCCGCCTCGGAGGCGCTGTTGACCGTGGTGGTCGCCGCCTTGACCGGATCGTTGCGGTCGGCGACGTCGCCGCCGAGCAGCACGTAGAGGATCAGGCCCAGCCCCAACACGTCGGTGGCGGTGGTGACCGGCTCGCCGCGCAGTTGCTCGGGGCTGGCGTAGGCCGGCGTCATTGCGTGGGTGCGGGTGCCGTCGCCGGCCGGGCCGTCCTCGACCAGTTTGGCGATCCCGAAGTCGAGCAGCACCGGCGTGCCGTCGGCGCGCACCATCACGTTGCCGGGCTTGAGGTCGCGGTGCACGACCAGCCGCTGGTGGGCGAAGGCCACCGCGCGGCAGATCGAGGCGAACAGCTTGATCCGCGCGCGCAGGCTGGGCTCCCGCGCCAGCCACGCCGGCAGCGTCTCGCCGTCGACGAACTCCATCACCAGGTAGGGTTCGCCGCTGCGCGTGGTGCCGCCGTCGAGCAGGCGCGCGATGTTCGGGTGCTCCAGACCGGCGAGGATCTGCCGCTCGCGGCGCAGGCGCTCGCGCGCGGCCTCCGAGGGGAAGCCGCGGATCACCGTGATCGCCGCGCGCTGCTCGAACTCGCCGTCGTCGCGCACCGCCGACAGCACGACGCCCATGCCGCCCTCGCCGAGCTCGCCGGTGACCCGCCACGGGCCCATGCGCTGCCGGCGGTCGGTGCCGGGCAGGGTGGCCGCGGCCGCCAGGTCGATGCGCCGGCGCATGTCGTCGCGCGTGCCGTCGGCGTCGTGGACGGCGAGCAGGCTGCGCAGTTCGTCGCGCTCGGCCGGCTCGAGGGCGGCGAACGCCGCGTCGCGGTCGCGGTGCCCGGGCGGCACGGCCGCGGCGCGATCGAAGGCTTCGCGCACGCGCGCGAAGTCGATCTCGCTCATTGTGCCAGCTCGCGCTTGAGCCAGGAGCGGCCGAAGGCGAGGTCGCGCTCGATGGTGGCGTCGGAGACCTCGAGCACCGGCGCGATCTCGTGCGCGCGCATGCCGCCGAAATAGGTCAGCTCCACCACCCGCGCGGCGCGCGGATCGCGCTGCGACAGGCGCAGCAGCGCTTCGTGCAGCTCCAGCAACGCGTCGTCGCCGACCGCCGCCTCGGCGCCGCCGCCCAGGGTGACGTGGGCCGCGCCAGCGCCGCGCTTGTCGGCGTTGCGGCGGCGCGCCGCATCGACCAGCACGGCGCGCATCTGCATCGCGACCAGGGCGAAGAAGTGCTCGCGCGAGGTCCAGTCGCTGTTGCCGCCGAGCAGGCGCGCGACCGCCTCGTGCACCAAGCCGGTGGCTTCCAGCGTGGCGGGCCCGCCGGCGGCCAGCCGCGCGCCGGCCATCCGCTTGAGCAGGGCGTAGACCTCGCGGTTGAGCACCGCCACGGCTTCGGCCTTGCCGGAGCGCCAGGCGGTGATGGTGCTGCCGAGGTCGATCGGGGTTTGGGACATCCGGGGCGGTCCGAGCGGTCCGTGCGGGTTCTGCCGTGCAGGGGGCGGCGCGGTCCATGCGCGGGCGACGGACGGGCAGGCGGCGGGCGCGGCCCGCCGGGGTCGGCGCGCGGCGCGGGATTCGGTATCGTGTGAGGCTCCCTCCCACGCCCCTGCCACCGCGTCCGATGCCAGCGCCTGCCGCCATTGCCAGCCACCGTTTCGTCGTCCTGAAGTTCGGCGGGACCTCGGTGGCGGCGAAACCGCGCTGGGACAACATCGTCGAACTGGTGCGCGCGCGCCGCCGCGAGGGCCTGCGCGTGGTGGTGGTGGTCTCCGCGCTGTCGGGCGTCACCAACGCGCTGCAGGCGATCATCGACGCCGCCGGGCGCGGCGAGCCGCTGGACGACAGGGCCGCGGCGCTGGCCGATCGGCACCTGAAGTTCGTCGACGAACTGGGCCTGGCGCAGGCGCCGCTGCTGCTTGAATGGCTGGCGCGGCTGGCCGCGCTGTGCGCCGGCCCGCGCCGCGAGGGCGCGCAGTTGCCGTGGCAGGCCGAGGTGCTGGCGCTGGGCGAACTGATGAGCTCCAGCCTCGGCGCGCACTACCTCGAGCGCTGCGGGGTCGAGGCCGAGTGGCTGGACGCGCGCGAGTGGCTGCGCGTGGCACCGGTGCCCAATGCCAGCGACTGGGCGTCGTGGCTGAGCGTCAACTGCCACTGCCGGCCGAACCCGGACATGGTCGCCGCGCTGGCGCGCCGCGCGCCGGTGCTGATCACCCAGGGCTTCATCGCCTCCGACCGCGAGGGCCGCACCTGCATCCTCGGGCGCGGCGGGTCGGACACCTCGGCGTCGTACTTCGGCGCGCTGCTGGCCGCGCAGCGGGTCGAGATCTGGACCGACGTGGCCGGGATGTTCACCGCCAACCCGCGCCAGGTGCCGAGCGCGCGCCTGCTGCGCCGGCTGGATTACGAGGAGGCGCAGGAGATCGCCACCACCGGCGCCAAGGTGCTGCATCCGCGCTGCCTGAATCCGGTGCGCGAGGCCGGCGTGCCGCTGTGGGTGAAGGACACCAACCGGCCCGAACTGGCCGGCACCGAGGTCGCCGCCCACGCCACGCGCGGTCCCGCCAGCGTGAAGGCGATCAGCGCGCGCAGCGGCATCACCCTGGTGTCGATGGAGAGCGTGGGCATGTGGCAGCAGGTCGGCTTCCTCGCCGACGTGTTCGCGATCTTCAAGCGCCACGGCCTGTCGGTGGACCTGATCGGCTCGGCGGAAACCAACGTCACGGTCTCGCTCGATCCCAGCGAGAACCTGGTCACCACCGACGTGCTGGGCGCGCTGTGCCGCGACCTGGAGGCGATCTGCCGCGTGAAGGTGATCGCGCCGTGCGCGGCGGTGACGATGGTGGGCCGCGGCATGCGCTCGCTGCTGGCGCGGCTGGCGCCGGTGCTGGCAGAGTTCGGCGCGCTCGACGTGCGCCTGATCACGCAGTCCTCGAACGACCTCAACCTGACCTTCGTGGTCGACGAGGCGATCGCCGCGCCGCTGGTGCCGCGCCTGCACGCGCTGCTGGTCAAGGCCGAGGCGCTGCGGCTCGACGACGAGCACACCTTCGGCCCGTCGTGGGAGTCGCTGTACGCCGCCACCGCCTCGCGCCTGCGGCCGGTGCCGTGGTGGGCGACGCGGCGCGAGGCGCTGCTGGCGCGCGCCGCGCAGGGCACGCCGCGCTACGTGCTGGCGATCGACGAGGTGCGCGCCGCCGCGCGTCGGCTCAAGGCCGCGCTGCCGGCGGTGGATCGCTGGTTCTACGCGATGAAGGCGAACGCGCATCCGGCGGCGCTGGCGGCGATCGCCGGCGAAGGCTTCGGCATCGAGTGCGTGTCGGCGATGGAGATCGACGCGGTGCGCGCCGGCATGCCGGACCTGCCGGTCGAGCAGTTGCTGTTCACGCCCAATTTCGCGCCGCGCGCAGAGTATGAACGTGCGCTCGGGCAGGGCATCCGGGTCACGCTCGACAGCCTGCATCCGCTGCAGCACTGGCCCGAGTTGTTCCGTGCGCAGGAGGTCGTGCTGCGGCTCGATCCGGGGCACGGCGCCGGCCACCACGACAAGGTGGTCACCGGCGGGGCGTCGTCGAAGTTCGGCCTGCCGCTGTCCGACGTGTCGGAGTTCCTGCGCCTGGCGCGCGACGCGGGCCTGCGGGTGACCGGCATCCACGCCCATCTCGGCAGCGGGATCCTCGAGGCCGGGCATTTCCGCGAGCGCTATGCCGAACTCGCCAGCCTCGCCGACCAGTTCCCGGACTGCGCGCGGATCAACATCGGCGGCGGGCTCGGCGTGCCGTCGCGGCCGGACGAGCATCCGCTGGACCTGGAGGCCGTCGGCCGCGCGCTGGCCGAGGTCAAGGCGCTGTACCCGCAGTACCGGCTGTGGATGGAGCCGGGGCGTTACCTGGTCGCCGAGGCCGGTGTCCTGCTCGCCCGCGTGACCCAGGTCAAGCGCAAGGACGGTTACACCTGGGTCGGCGTGGATACCGGGATGAATTCGCTGATCCGGCCGGCGCTGTACGAGGCCTACCATGAGATCGTCAACCTGAGCCGGCTCGGCGAGAAGGCCGACGCGGTGTGCGAGGTGGTGGGCCCGATCTGCGAGAGCGGCGACGTGCTGGGCACGCATCGGCGCCTGCCGCTGCCGCGCGAGGGCGAAGTGCTGCTGGTGGCGACCACCGGCGCCTACGGGTCGGTGATGGCCTCGCGCTACAACCTGCGCGAGCCGGCGCCGGAGGAAGCGCTGTGAGCGCCTTCGATCCGGCCGCCGTGCGCGCATTCCGCTTCGTGCGCGCCGGCTTCGACGCCGCCAGCGGCACGGCGGAACTGGTCTACTCCTTCGACGATGCGCACGAGTTCACCGAACGCATCGTCTTCCCCGGTGCGCCGCCGCTGCCCGCGGACCGCCGCCCGGCCTTCGACGCCGCGCTGCGCCTGCTGCACCTGATGGCGGGCGTGTCGTACTACAAGGCCGCGGTGCCGCCGGAGATCCGCGTCGAGACCGGCCCGCTCGACGAGGCGACCGCGGTCCTGTGCGAACAGGTCTACGAGCACGGGCTCGGCGAGTTCGCGTGGCAGAACCGCATCGACCTGCGCGGCCGGGTGCGCTTCCCGCGCGGCGCGCCGGCGCCCGTGGCGCCGCTGCCGCTGGGCCTGCCGCGTGCCAGCCTGGTGCCGATCGGCGGCGGCAAGGACTCGCTGGTGACGGTGGAACTGCTGCGCGAGGCCGGCGAGCCGTGCACCGCGGTGTGGGTCGGCGCCTCCGACCTGATCCGCGCCTGCGCCGAGCGCACCGGCCTGCCGCTGCTCAACCTCGGCCGTTCGGTGTCGCCCGTGCTGTTCGAGCTCAACCGCCGCGGCGCGCTCAATGGCCACGTGCCGGTGACCGCGATCAACTCGGCGATCCTGGTGGTCGCGGCCGTGCTGTACGGCCACGACGCGGTGGTGTTCTCCAACGAGCGCTCGGCCTCGGCCGCGACGCTGGAGGCCGATGGGCGCGAGGTCAACCACCAGTGGAGCAAGGGCTACGCCTTCGAGGCGATGCTCGGCGAATGGCTGGCCGCGCACGTGGCGCCGGATCTTGCGTACTTCTCGCTGCTGCGGCCGCTGTCGGAACTGGCCGTCACGCGGCGGTTCGCGCGCCTGACCCGGTACCACCCGGTGTTCTCGTCGTGCAACCGCAACTTCAAGATCGTCGGCGAGCGTCCCGCCTCGCGCTGGTGCGGGCAGTGCCCGAAGTGCCACTTCGTGTTCCTCGCCCTGGCGCCGTTCCTGCCCAAGCCGCAGTTGACCGCGATCTTCGGACGCAACCTGCTCGACGACGCAGCGCTCGCGCCGGCCTTCGACGCCCTGCTGGAGTGGCAGGCGCACAAGCCCTTCGAATGCGTCGGCGAGGGCCGCGAGTCGCGCGCGGCGCTGGCCGCGCTGGCCGCGCGGGCGGAGTGGCGCGAGGACGCGGTCGTGGCGCGTTTCGCGCGCGAGATCCTGCCCGCGCTGCCGGCGCAGGACCTCGCGCTGGCGCCGCTGCTCGAGCCGGGCGGCCCGCATCGCATCCCGCCGCGGCTGCTGGCCGTGCTGCATGCGGCTGTCTGAACTCGCCGGCCGCCGCGTGGCGGTATGGGGCGCGGGCCGCGAGGGGCGCGCCGCGTGGCGCTGGCTCGCCGAGCGCCTGCCCGACCTGCCCGCGGTGATCTGCCCGGCGGCGGAGGCGGCCGAGGCGCGCGCTTTCGCGCAGGGCGCCGAGGTGCTCGCCGGCGAGGCCACGCTCGAAGTCCTGTGTCGCTTCGACGTGGTGGTGAAGTCGCCCGGCATCAGCCCTTACCGCAGTCCCGCGGCCGAGGCGGCGGTGGCCGGCGTGCGCTTCACGTCCGGCACCGCGCTGTGGTTCGCGGCGAATCCGGGCGCGCGCACCATCGCGATCACCGGCACCAAGGGCAAGAGCAGCACCACCGCGATGGTCGCGCAGCTGCTGCGCGCGGCCGGTCGGCGCGTGGTGCTGGCCGGCAACATCGGCCTGCCGCTGCTGGAGGTCGACGATGCCGCGGCGCCCGACTGGTGGGTGATGGAGGTCTCGTCGTTCCAGGCGCGCGACCTCGGTGGCGTGCCGGACATCGCCGTGGTGCTGAACCTCTACCCGGAGCACCTCGACTGGCATGGCACGGTCGATCGCTACTACCGCGACAAGCTGCGCCTGCTCGGCGTGCCGGGCGCGCGGCCGCGCGCGAGCGTGCTGTGGCGCGAGCAGGACTGGCCGGACGACACGCTGCCGGAGGCGGGCGTGCACTGGTTCGGCGATGCCGCCGGCTGGCACGTCGCCGAAGGCGCGGTGTGGCGCGGCACGCAGCGCGTGCTTTCCGCCGCGGCGATCCCGCTGCCGGGCGCGCACAACGCGCTGAACCTGTGCGCCGCGCTGGCGGCGATCGACGCCGCGGGCCAGGACGCCGCGCCGCTGGCGCCCGCCATCGCCGGATTCCGGCCGCTGCCGCACCGCCTGCAGATGCTCGGCGAGCGCGATGGCCTGCACTGGGTCAACGATTCGATCGCGACCACGCCGTTCGCCACCCTGGCCGCGCTCGGCCACCATCGGGACCGGCCGCTGGCGCTGATCGTGGGCGGCCACGACCGCGGCGTTCCGTGGGACGCATTCGCGCGTTCCGTCGCCGGCGCACCGCCGCGCGCGATCATCGCCATCGGCGCGGCCGGGCCGCGCATCCTCGCCGCGCTGGATGCGATCGATCGCACGGCCTGCGCGGTCGAGGGCGCGGCCGACCTCGCCGCCGCGGTGGCCCGCGCGCGCGCCCTGCTGCCGCCGGGCGGCGTGGTGCTGCTGTCGCCGGGTGCGCCGTCGTTCGGTGAGTTCCGCGATTACGACGAGCGCGGCCGCCGCTTCGCGGCGCTGGCCGGGTTCGATCCCGATTCGATCAGCCACATCGAGGGCATGGGCGCATGAGCAGTGTCGCGTATCGCGTCTGGGACCTGCCGACGCGGGTCTTCCATTGGGCCGTGGCGGCCCTGGTGCTGGCGCAGTGGTGCAGCGCGGAGTGGAACCTGCTGTCGATGGACTGGCATTTCCGGCTCGGCTACGCGCTGCTGGCGCTGGTGCTGTTCCGGATCGCCTGGGGCTTCGTCGGCAGCGACAGCGCGCGCTTTGCGCGCTTCCTCGCCGGGCCCACGCGGGTCGCGGACTACGCGCCCTCGCTCGCGCAGCGGGCGCCCTCCGCGCATCCGGGCCACAATCCGCTGGGTGGCTGGGCGGTGCTGGCGATGCTGCTCGTGCTGCTGGCGCAGTCGGTGACCGGCCTGTTCTCGACCGACGACATCTCGCTCTACGGGCCGCTGGCCGAGCGCGTGAGCGCCGACCTCGCCGGGCAGATGACCTCGATCCACAAGTCCTTGACCGACGTGCTGGTGATCCTGATCGGCCTGCACCTCACGGCGGTGGCCTGGTACACGATCTGGAAGCGCGACGACCTGCTGGCGGCGATGCTCAGCGGGCGCAAGCGGCTGGCCACCGATCCCGCACTGCGCTTCGCGGGGTTGGGGCGCGCGGCGGTGGTGTTTGCCGTGTGTGCCGGGGTGGTGTGGGGGGTTGTCGAGTTGGGGCCGATTTGAGGCAGGGCCAGGGGCTCAGGGCCCAGGGCCCAGGGCCAAGGGCCAAGGGTATAGGGCCCAGGGTATAGGGCGTACGCTGCGGCGCGCCGTGGCTCGCGGGTGCCCGTGGGACTTCTCGCACCGAACCGATGCGCACGCGGGACGCCGCGTGCCGCGACAACATCCCGCTGGGCCCTGGGCCCTATACCCTGGGCCCTCGACGCGGGAACGCCCCCAACGGAGCGCTCCCTCGATCGACCAACCGACACCCGAAGTTCAATCGGCCTTGTACTCGTCATGGCACGCCTTGCACGTGCCGCCGGTCTTGGCGAACTGGGCCTTGATCGCGGCCTGGTCGCCGCCCTTGGCGGCGCTGGCGAGGGCCGCGGCTTCGCGGCGGAAGTCGTCCATCTTGGCGTCGAAGTCGGCGCGGTTGGTCCAGATTTCGGCCTTGGCGTCGGTGGTCGCGCCCTTGTCGGAGCCGGGCGGGAAACCCTCGTCGGTCATCTGGCTTAGCTGCGCCACGCGCTCGGCGCGGCGGGTGAATTCGGCGGCGTCCCATGCGCGCTTTTCGCGCACCATGTCGCCGAGTGCGCCGAAGTTCCAGCCGACCAGGCCGAACACGTCCTGGCGATAGCCGATCGCGCGGTCGGGCGTGGCGGCCGACGCGACGAGGATGGGGGCGGTGGCGAGCATCGACAGCAGCAGCAGGCGGCGGATCATGCGCGGGCTCCGGTGGGTGGAGCCCCGAGTCTAGCGCGCCCGGCGGCGCGTGGATGAAGAACCGATCAACGCGGCAGTGGCGCTTTCACGCGGCGCGGCTAGACTGCCGGTCCGCCCCCCGAGGAAGCGTGCCATGCGCCCGATCATCGCCGTTCTGCTGCTCGCCGCCGCCCACGCCGCGCCCGCCGCGGTGGTCGAGAAGGCGATCGAATACGAGGTCGACGGCACCGTCGTGCGCTCGGTGCTGGTCTACGACGACGCGGTCGCCGCGCCGCGGCCCGGGCTGGTCCTGGTGCCGAACTGGATGGGCGCGAACGACGCCGCGGTGGCCAAAGCGAAGGAGATCGCCGGCGACAAGTACGTGGTGCTGGTCGCCGACGTCTATGGCAAGGATGTCCGCCCGGCCAACACCGACGAAGCCGGCAAGGCCGCGATGGGCATGTACGGCGATCGTCCCGCCCTGCGCGCGCGCGCAGCGGCCGCGCTGGCGCAGTTGAAGGCACAGGCCGGCGCCGCGCCGCTGGACGCCACGCGCGTGGCGGCGATCGGTTTCTGCTTCGGCGGCGCCACCGTGCTGGAAATGGCGCGTGCGGGTGCCGACGTCGCGGGCGTGGTGTCCTTCCACAGCAACCTGTCGACCTCGCTGCCGGCCGAGAAGGGCAAGGTCACGGCCGGCGTGCTGGTGCTCAATGGCGCCGACGACACCTACGTACCGGCGCAGCAGATCGCCGATTTCCAGGCGGAGATGACCGCGGCCGGTGCCGACTGGCAGTTCGTCAACTACGCCGGCGCCGTGCACTGCTTCGCCGAGCCGGACGCGAACTCGGGCCCGGGCTGCCAGTACCACGCGCGCAGCGCCCGCCGTGCCTTCCGCCTGATGGACGATTTCCTCGCCGAACAGTTCGCGCGCTGACCGGTTGCGCGCGACCGGAACGATCGGCCTCGACGCAGGGTTCGAGGCTGCGGTCGCCCGCAAGCGGGCTCCTACGTGAAGCGTGCGGTTTTCGAGAGCATTCGTAGGAGCGCGCTTGTGCGCGACCGCCATCCGCGGCGGCGCCGGGTGTGCTCGCGGCGTCCGAGGGTTCAGTGGTCGCGGTCGATCGCGTAGCGGGCCAGCGTCGCCAGCGCGTCGGCGTGGGGCGAAGGCGGCAGCACGGACAGCGCGGCCTCGGCGCGCTCCGCATGTTCGATCGCGCGCGCGCGCGCGTAGTCGATCGAACCCGCGGCGCGGATCGCCTCCACGATCTCGGGCAGGGTCGCGACGTCGCCGGCCTCGATCGCGGCGCGGATGCGGGCGGCGACCGGCGCGGGCGAATGCGCCATCGCGTGGATCACCGGCAGCGTCGCCTTGCCCTCGGCGAGGTCGTCGCCGAGGTTCTTGCCCAGTTGCGCCGCATCGGCCACGTAGTCGAGCACGTCGTCGGCGATCTGGAAGGCGAAACCCAGGTCCAGGCCATAGGCCGCCAGCGTGTCCTCCTGGTCCCGCGGCAGCCCGCCGAGGATCGCGCCCAGCCGCGCGGCGGCGGCGAACAGCACCGCGGTCTTGCGTTCGATGACGCGCCGGTAGGCGGCCTCGTCGGTGTCGGGGTTGTTGAGGTGCATCAACTGCAGCACCTCGCCCTCGGCGATCGCGTTGGTGGTGTCGGCCATCACCTGCATGATGCGCATGCGGTCGAGCTCGACCATCATCTGGAACGCGCGCGAATAGAGATAATCGCCGACCAGGATGCTCGCCGAGTTGCCCCAGATGGAGTTCGCCGTCGAACGTCCCCGGCGGAGGTCGCTTTCGTCCACCACGTCGTCGTGCAGCAGGGTGGCGGTGTGGATGAACTCCACGATCGCGGCGGCCTGCACGTGGTCCTCGCCGCGGTAGCCGGCCGCGCGCGCGGCGAGCAGCACCAGGGTCGGGCGCAGGCGCTTGCCGCCGCCGGCCACGATGTGCTCCGCGATCTGGTTGACCAGCAGCACGTCGGACGCCAGGCGGCGCCGGATCAGCGCGTCGACCGCGCGCATGTCCGCGCGGGCCAGCGCCTGCACGTCCGTGAAACGCGGCGGCGGGGCGGGGACGTGCAGGGGGGACGGTTGGCTCACGACGGGCCTGCGGATCGGAAGGGCTTGTCGATTATAGGCCCCGCCCGTGCGCGCACGGCGTGCAGGCGGCCCGCGCGGGGCGCCGGCCCCGGGTCGGGCCCGGGTGGCCCTGTGCTAACCTCAATCACCCGCCGGAAGCCGCCCGGCACGCCGTTTTCCTACACGTCCACGCGCCGTTCGCCGCTGTTCCGCGGTGCCCGGCCGGTCGATCGTAGGCACGGAGGCCGCGGCACGCCGCCGGCCGCAAACCGTCAACCCCGAGGAAGCGAGCGCCATGGCACGAGGCGTCAACAAGGTCATCCTGGTCGGCACCCTGGGCGCCGATCCCGAAACCCGCTACACCGCCGGCGGCGGCGCGATCACCAAGATCCGCATCGCCACCAACGAATCCTGGACCGACAAGCAGACCGGGCAGAAGCAGGAACGCACCGAGTGGCACCGGGTGACGTTCTTCGGCCGCCTGGCCGAGATCGCCGGCGAGTACCTGAAGAAGGGCCGCCAGGTCTACGTCGAGGGCTCGCTGCGTACCGACAAGTACACCGACAAGGACGGCATCGAGCGCTACAGCACCGACGTGATCGCCAACGAGATGCAGATGCTCGGCGGCCCCGGCGGCGAGCGCGGCGAAGGCGGCATGGGTGGCGGCATGGAGCGCGCCCCGCGCGCCACCGGCGGCGAGCGCCCGCAGCGCGCCCCGGCCCGCACCGGCGGCGGCGACGCGCGTCC
>JAJTHZ010000075.1 GCA_021299185.1 Lysobacteraceae bacterium
CAAACGCAGGGCACGTGGATTCACCCGCCTGTCCACGATCCGAACCGTCATTTTCCTGATCGCCGGAAAGCTCGACTTCTACTCGGTCAACCCGCATGTCGCTCGCCCGGCATAACCCACTTGAATTTCAACAGACCCAAAGAAAAACGCCGCACCCTTGCGGGCGCGGCGAGTTTCCGCCTTGTGGTCGCGGCGTTCCTTGCCGCGCCTCTTGAAACGGGCCCGAAGCGCCCGGCTTACTTGCCGGCGTAGCGCTTGCGGAACTTCTCCAGCCGGCCGCCGGTGTCGACCACCTTCTGCTTGCCGGTGAAGAACGGGTGCGACTGGCTCGAGATTTCGACCTTGACGACCGGGTATTCCTTGCCGTCTTCCCACTTGATCTTGTCCTTGCTCGTCATGGTCGAACGAGTCAGGAACTTGAAGTCGGAGGAGATGTCGTGGAACACGATCTCGTTGTACCTGGGATGGATGTCAGCCTTCATGGCGGCACCTCGGGGAAAAGAGCGCCAGCATAACGCGCCGCTGCCGCGGGGCGCAAGTTGGGGCAGGCCGGCGACGCTCAGCCGGCCCCGAGGGCGCGCGCCACCCGTGCGGCGAAGCGTTCCGCCCGCAGCCGACGCACGAGGCGCGCGCGCCCGGGGAATGACCCGCGACGATCCCAGTCGACGATCGTCGCGCCCCGGGTGAGACGGCCGTCCAGTTCGATCGCCACCGGGCGTTCCACGGCCTGATCGACCGCATCCGGCTCCAGGGCGACCAGCATCGCCAGGGCGTCGGCGGCCACCCATTCGCCGCGATGCGGCGTGCTCGCCATGAAGTCGCGCGTCTTGCGCGAGATCGCGCCGTACCAGCGCGCGCGGCGGTCACCGGCGGCCAGCCAGGCCTGGAACCGGTCGAGCGGGAGCGCATGGTCGAGGGTCGCCTCCCAGTCCACCAATTCCAGTCCGGGCCAGGCTTCGAACACCACGTGGGCCGCTTCGGGGTCGAAGCCGAGGTTGAACTCCACCGGCAGGCGGTCCACGTTGCCGCGTCCGGTCAAGGCACCGCCCATCACCACCAGCCGTGGCACCCGCGCCGGCAGGCCGGGATCGAGCTTCAGCGCCAGCGCGAGGTTGGTCAGCGGCCCGAGCATGACGAAGGTCAGTGCGCCGGCGTGCTCGCGCGACAGGCGCAGCATCGCCAGCGCGGCGTGCTCGGCGGAGGCCTGCCCCTGCGGCGGCGGCAACCCGGCGTCGCCGAAGCCGTCGGTGCCGTGCACGAAGGCGGCGTCGGCGGCTGGCCGCACCAGCGGCGTTGCGCAACCGGCGAACACCGGCACCCGTGCGCCGACGACTTCCAGCACCCGCAGCGCATTGGCCACCGTGTGGTGCAGTCCGACGTTGCCGGCGGCGACGGTCAGCGCCACCACCTCGGCGGCCGGTTCGTCGAGGGCCATCAGGATCGCCAGCGCGTCGTCCACGCCGGGGTCGGTGTCGATCAGCAGTTTCATCGGGTTCGGTCGCTGCCGTGGGGCGCGCAGTATGCGCGAGCCGCCGGCCCTGCGCTCAGGCCTCGGCGAAGCGCTCGGCGCGCCCGACCCAGCGCCGGATCAGGCGCTCCACCGCGGCCGGGTCGTCCGCCAGCAGCACGTCGGCGGCGGCGTTGACGTCCGGCAGCAGGCCGGCGTCGCGCGCGAGGTCGGCGACGCGGAACGCGGCTTCGCCGGTCTGCCGCGTGCCCAGCACCTCGCCCGGTCCGCGCAGTTCGAGGTCGCGCTCGGCGATGCGGAAGCCGTCGCTGGTCTCGCGCATCGTCTCCAGCCGCGCGCGCGCCGACTCGGACAGAGGCCCCTGGTACAGCAGCACGCACGACGACGCCGCGCTGCCGCGCCCGACCCGCCCGCGCAGCTGGTGCAGTTGCGACAGGCCCAGGCGCTCCGCGTTTTCGATCACCATCAGGCTGGCGTTGGGCACGTCGACACCGACCTCGATCACGGTGGTGGCCACCAGCAGCTGGGTGGCGCCGCGCGAGAAATCGTCCATCACGGCCTGCTTTTCGGCCGGCTTCAGGCGCCCGTGCACCAGTCCCACGCGCAGCCAGCCGAGTGCCGCCCGCAGCACCTCGAAGGCGGCCTCCGCGGCCTGCGCCTCGAGCTTCTCGGACTCCTCGATCAGGGTGCAGACCCAGTAGGCCTGGCGGCCTTCGGCGCAGGCGGCGCGGATGCGCGCGACCACTTCGTCGCGCCGCGCGGCGGGGATCACCACGGTCTTGATCGGCGTGCGTCCCGGCGGCAGTTCGTCGATCACCGAGGCGTCGAGGTCGGCATAGGCCGTCATCGCCAGCGTGCGCGGGATCGGCGTGGCGGTCATCACCAGCTGGTGCGGCGTGGTGCCCGCGGCACCCTTGTCGCGCAGCGCGAGCCGCTGGTGCACACCGAAGCGGTGCTGTTCGTCGATGATCGCGAGCCCCAGGCGGCGGAAGGCGACGCCTTCCTGCATCAGGGCGTGGGTGCCGACCACCACCTCGGCGTCGCCGGCCACCGCGTCGAGCGCCACGCGGCGCGCGCGGCCCTTGACCTTGCCGGCCAGCCACGCGACGCGCACGCCGAGCGGCTCCAGCCAGCGCGCGAAATTGCGCTGGTGCTGTTCGGCCAGCACCTCGGTCGGCGCCATCACCGCCGCCTGCCAGCCGGCGTCGACCGCCGCCAGCGCGGCCAGCGCGGCGACCACCGTCTTGCCGGAGCCGACGTCGCCCTGCACCAGGCGCAGCATCGGCACGCCGGTGCCGAGGTCGCGATCGATCTCGTCCAGCGCGCGCGCCTGCGCGCCGGTGAGGCGGAATGGCAGCGCGTCGAGGAAGCTCGCGCGCCGCGCGCCCGGCGCCTCGATCACCGGCGCGCGCCGCGCCCGCACCGCCGCGCGCAGGCGCTTGAGGCC
Source organism: Lysobacteraceae bacterium (assembly GCA_021299185.1). Classification (GTDB taxonomy): domain Bacteria; phylum Pseudomonadota; class Gammaproteobacteria; order Xanthomonadales; family Ahniellaceae; genus UBA4656. The sequence continues at coordinate 2,916 of JAJTHZ010000075.1, forward strand.
GAGGTTGTGCGCGACCAGTTCGTCGAAGGCCAGCCGGCGCTGCGCGGGGTGATGGCCGGCCAGCAGCGCCTCGACGTCGGCGCGCGGTGGCGGCCGGTGCACGTAGCGCAGCGCCTCGCGCAGCGAACTGAGCTTGTAGCGCGCACGCAGGGTCCGAGGCAGGCATTCGAGGCGCTCGTCGTCGGGCAGCAGGGCCAGCGCCTGGCCGACCAGGCCCGCGAGGCGGCGCTGCTGCAGCCCGTCGGCCAGCGGGTAGACCGGGGTCAGGGCCTGCTCGACCGGCGTATCGACCAGCAGCCGCTGCCACGACGGATGCACCATCTCCAGGCCCTGCGGCCCCATGCGCGCCTCGCCATACACGCGCAGCCGCGTGCCGGGCGCGAGCTGCTCGGCCTGCGCGCGCGTGAAGTGGAAGAAGCGCAGCACCAGGGTCGTGGTGCTCGCGTCCGACAGCGCGACCTTCAACTGCGGCCGGAACCGGAACCCGCGTTCGGCGGCATCGACCACGCCCTCCACCTGCACCCGCATGCCGGGCGCGACGTCGCGGATCGGCACCACCTTCGTGCGGTCCTCGTAGCGCAGCGGCAAGTGGAACCACAGGTCCTGCAGGCGCTCGAGCCCGGCCTCGGCCAACGACTGCGCGAGCACAGGCCCGACCCCGCGCAGCACCGTGACGGGCTGCTCGCCGGGATCCTGCTCGACGCTGGGGGTCGCGCTGCGCGTGGCCATCGATCCGGCGCTTGCGTGCGCCGCGGCGCCGTCAGTCGAGCACCATGATCATGTCCATCTCGACCTGCGCGCCGCGCGGCAGGCCCTTGACCTCGATCGTGGAGCGCGCCGGGAACGGCGGCTGGAAGTACGTCTGCATCACCTCGGACAGCTTGGCGAAGTTCGCCAGGTCGACCAGGAACACGTGCACCTTGACCACCTGGCTGAAGTCGCCGCCGGCGGCTTCCGCCACCGCCTTGAGGTTGTCGAACACGCGCCGGATCTGCACCTCGATCGGGCCCTCGACCAGTTGCCCGGTGGCCGGGTCCAGCGGCGTCTGCCCGCTGAGGTAGACGGTGTTGCCGACGCGCACGGCCTGCGAGTAGGTGCCGATCGCGGCGGGCGCCTTGGGGGTATGGATGTACTGGCGGGACACGGCGGCCTCCGGGCTGGGAAGGACGCTGAGTCTAGCCCGGCGCGCCCCGCGCGGATCAGCCCACCACGCGCGACAGCGCGTGCACGACGCCGGCGCGGCGCACGCGGCGCATCACCTCCGCGAGGTGGGTGCGCCCACGCACCTCGATGGTGAACAGCAGCGCGGCGGTGTGGATGTCGCGCTCCTGGTACTCGACATTCTCGATGTTCGATTCGGCCTCGGCGATCGCCGCCGCCACGGTCGCCAGCACGCCGGGCTTGTTGTCGACCACGATCTTCAGCGCGCAGCGGAATTCACCCTGCACGTTGCGGTCCCAGTCGATCGGCACCCAGCGCTCGGGGTTGCGCCGGAACTCGGGCACGTTGGGGCAGGCCATCTGGTGCACCACCACGCCCTTGCCGGCGGAGAGGAAACCCATCACCTCGTCGCCCGGGATCGGATGGCAGCAGGCGCCGAACGTCACCACGCCGCGCTCGGCGCCGGTGATGAGGATCTTCTCGCCGCGCCGCGGCTTGCGGCCGAGGCCCAGCTCGCCCTGCTCGCGGGTGAGCGCCTGCGCCACCTGCTGCGGCATGCGGTTGCCCATCGCGATCTCGGACAGCAGGTCCTCCAGCCGGCGCAGGCGGTTCTCGCTCAGATAGGCCTCCAGCACCGGCGGCGGGATCGCGTCCAGCGAGGAATCGATCTCGTCCAGCGCGCGGTCGAGCATGCGGTGGCCGAGTTCGATCGCGTCCTCGTGCTGCAGCCGCTTGAGGAAGTGCCGGATCGCGATCCGCGCCTTGGCGCTGACCACGAACTCCAGCCAGTTCGGCGACGGCACGGCCGAAGGCGCGGTGATCACCTCCACCGTCTGGCCGCTCACCAGCCGGGTGCGCAGCGGCACCAGTTTCTTGTCCACCCGCGCCGCCACCGCGTGGTCGCCGACCCGGGTGTGCACCGCGTAGGCGAAGTCCAGCGCGGTGGCGTTGCGCGGCAGCGCGAGGATGTCGCCCTTGGGCGTGAACAGGTACACCTCGTCCGGGAACAGGTCGACCTTGACGTTCTCGACGAACTCCAGCGAGCTGGTCGCCCGCGACTCCTGGGTCAGCAGGTTCGACAGCCACTCGCGGGCGCGCGCCTGCGCGCCGTTGGCGGGCGCGGCCTCGGTCTTGTAGGTCCAGTGCGCGGCCACCCCGCGCTCGGCCAGCAGGTCCATGTCCTCGGTGCGGATCTGCACCTCGATCGGCGTGCCGTTGGGGCCGAACAGCGTGGTGTGCAGCGACTGGTAGCCGTTGGCCTTGGGGATGGCGATGAAGTCCTTGAAGCGCGCGTCGACCGGCTTGTACAGCGCGTGCACCGCGCCGAGCGCGATGTAGCACTGCATGGTCTCGGCCACCACCAGCCGCACGCCGACCACGTCGAGCACCTGGGCGAAGGTTTTGTGCTCGGAGCGCATCTTGGTGTAGATGCTCCACGGCGACTTCACCCGGCTGACCATGCGCGCGCCGATGCCCATCTGGCCGAGGCGCGCGGTGATCGCGGCCTCGATGCGCGAGACGGTCTCGCGGCGGCTGCCGTAGGTCTGGCGAATGCGCTGCGAGAGCACGCGGTGGCGCATCGGGTACAGCGCGCGGAAGCCGAGGTCCTGCAGTTCGGCCTTGAAGGCGTTCATGCCCAGCCGCTGCGCGATCGGCGCGTAGATGTCCAGCGTCTCGCGCGCGATGCGCTCGCGCGAGGCGCGGCTCATCGCGTCCAGCGTGCGCATGTTGTGCAGGCGGTCGGCGAGCTTGATCAGGATCACGCGCAGGTCGCGCGCCATCGCCAGCAGCATCTTGCGAAAGCTCTCGGCGTTGGCCTCCTGGGCGGTGCGGAACTGCACCTTGTCCAGCTTGGTCACGCCCTCGACCAGGTCGGCCACCTCGGCGCCGAAGCGCTGCTCGAGGTCGCCGCGCTTGACCGGCGTGTCCTCGATGGTGTCGTGCAGGATGGCGGCGATCACCGCCTCGACGTCGAGCTTGAGCTCGGCGAGGATGCCGGCCACCGCGACCGGATGCGTGATGTAGGGCTCGCCGCTGCGCCGGGTCTGGCCGGCGTGCGCGGCCGCGCCGAGCCGGAACGCCTCGCGCACGCGCGCGACGGACGACGCCGGCAGGTAGGTGGCGAGCTTGTCCTCGAGCGCGAGGACGTAGGCCGGGATCTCGTCCGGGCCGGCCGCGGGGGGAGGGCTGACCGCCGCCATCGGAGCGCTGCTCCGCTCAGGCCGTCCTGCCCTGCCCCGCCGTGGCGCCGCAGGTCCTCAGAGGTCGTCGCCGCCCTTGGACAGGTCGTCGTCGACGACCTCGGCGGCGGCCCACTCGAGGGCCTGGCGCTCGGCCTTTTCCTTCTCCTGACGCGCGATCTCCGCGATCATCTCATGGGTGACCTTGCGCTCGGCGATCTCGCGCAGAGCGAGCACGGTCGGCTTGTCGTTGTGTGCCTCGAGCGTCGGCTCGGCGCCGTTCGCCAGCTGGCGCGCGCGCTGCGTCGCCATCAGCACGAGATCGAAACGGTTGTCGACCACCTCGAGGCAGTCTTCGACGGTGATGCGGGCCATGTGCGCCTCGTTTCCCGAAGGAAATCAGAAATTTGGAAGGTGGGTCAGGTTAGCAGGGCGGGCCCAGGCAGGCAAACCACCGGCGCCCGGGCGGCGGGTCGGGCCGACCCGGCGGTTCAGGGTGCCACGGGACCTCTCCCTGCCCCCCGCCCCAGGGGCCGGGCGCCAAGCCGTGCCGCGGCCATGCGCGCCGGAAGGCCGGGCTCAGAGGCTCCCCAACTGCGCCAGCAGCGGCTCCAGCCGCTCGCGCTGCACCGCGTGCCGCAGTCGCTGGCTGCGCACGATGGCCACCAGATCCTCCAGCGCCTGCTCGAACACGTCGTTGACGATCACGTAGTCGAACTCGCCGGCGTGGCGCATCTCCTCCACCGAGTTGGCGAGGCGACGACGGATGGTGTCCTCCGAGTCCTGCGCCCGGTGGCGCAGGCGACGCTCCAGCTCCGCGCGCGAGGGCGGCAGGATGAACACGCCGACGCAGCCGGGCACCTGCTCGCGGACCTTGCGCGCGCCCTGCCAGTCGATCTCCAGCAGCACGTCGCGGCCGGCGGCCAGCAGCGGCTCCACCGCGGTGCGCGCGGTGCCCTTCAGGTCGCCGTGCACGACGAAGTGCTCGAAGAACTCGCCGCGCGCGATCATGTCTTCGAAGGTCTCGCGGGTGACGAAGTGGTAGTGCACGCCGTCGACCTCGCCCGGCCGCGGCGCGCGCGAGGTGTAGGACACCGACAGCGCGATCTGCGGCTCGCGCGCCAGCAGCGCCTTGACCAGCGAGGTCTTGCCGCCCCCGGAGGGCGCGGCGACGATGAACAGGCTTCCGGGCATGAAGGGTCGAGTCGCGAGTCGGTGACTGTTGTTGGGGCGAATGGCGAATGGCGAATGGCGAATGGGAAAGCGCCGGGGGCCGTCACTCTACCCGACCGGAGCGAGTTAAGCCGACGGCCGCACGCGGCGGCTTACGGCTGCGCCGCTCGCCATTCGCCATTCGCCATTCGCCATTCGCCATTCGCCATTCGCCATTCGCCATTCGCCGCCTCACTCGATGTTCTGCACCTGCTCGCGCAACTGCTCGATCAGGACCTTGAGCTCGACCCCGGCCTGCGAGGTGCGGGCGTCGACCGACTTCGAGGCCAGGGTGTTGGCCTCGCGGTTGAACTCCTGCAGCAGGAAATCCAGCCGCCGGCCGGCCGGCTCCGGGCGGTCGAGGATGCGGCGCGCTTCGGCGAGGTGGCTGGCCAGGCGGTCCAGTTCCTCGTCGACGTCGAGCTTGGTCAGGCCGAGCACCACTTCCTGCTCGAGCCGCCCCGGGTCCAGCGGCACCTTGAGCTCGGCCAGCCGCGCTTCCAGGCGGGCGCGCAGCGCGAGCCGGATCTCGGGCAGCCACTGCCGCACCCGCGCCGCGATCGCCTCCACGCCATCGAGGCGCTCATGCAGGAACTGCTTCAGTCGCCCGCCCTCGCGCTCGCGTGCGGCGACGAACTCGTCGAGCGCGTGCTCGAACGACGCCGCCGCGGCCTCGTGCAGGGCCGCCGCGTCCTGTTCCGGCGCCACGATCAGGCCCGGCCACGACAGCGCCTCGATCCGGCTGCCCGGCGCGAGGTCGGGCAGGTGCGAGGCCAGTTCGCGCGTCAGTCGCGCCAGGTCCTGCGCCAGCGCGCCGTCGAGCCGCAGGCCCGCGCTGGGCGCGCGCGCACCGCGCAGGCGCAGCGCGAGGTCGACCTTGCCGCGCGAGATGCGCTGCGCGATGCGCTCGCGCAGGCGCGGCTCCAGCGCCCGCAGGTCGTCGGGCAGGCGCATCGATACTTCGAGGTAACGGTGGTTGACCGAACGCAGTTCCCACGCCAGCAGGCCCCACTCGGTCGGCGCTTCGCTCGCGGCGAAGGCGGTCATGCTGCGGATCATGCGGGTGGTCCTGAAGGCCGGGGACGCGCATGGTAGCCTCCCCGGCCCGCCGCGACACGACGACCCCGATGACTGCACCGCAACGCCCCAGTGGACGCGCCGCCGACGCCCTGCGCCCGATCAGCCTGCAGCGCGGCTTCACGCGCCACGCCGAGGGCTCGGTCCTGGTCGGCTTCGGCGACACCCGCGTGCTGTGCACCGCGAGCATCGAGGAGAAGGTGCCGCCGTTCCTGCGCGGCAAGGGCGAAGGCTGGGTCACGGCCGAGTACGGCATGCTGCCGCGCGCCACCCACACCCGCAACGCGCGCGAGGCGGCGCTCGGCAAACAGGGCGGGCGCACGCAGGAGATCCAGCGCCTGATCGGCCGCGCCCTGCGCGCGGTGGTCGACCGCGCAGCCCTCGGCGAGCGCACCATCACCCTCGACTGCGACGTGCTGCAGGCCGACGGCGGCACGCGCACCGCCGCCATCACCGGCGCCTACGTGGCGCTGATGGACGCGATCGGCGTGCTGCGCAAGCGTGGCGCGATCACCCGCGAGCCGATCCACGGCGCGGTGGCGGCGGTCTCGGTCGGCCTGTGGCGCGGCCTGCCGGTGCTCGACCTCGACTACGCCGAGGACTCGGCCTGCGACACCGACATGAACGTGGTGATGAACGACGCCTTCGGCTTCATCGAACTGCAGGGCACGGCCGAGGGCCACGCGATGCGCCACGAGGAGCTCGACGCCCTGCTCGAACTCGCCCGCAAGGGCGTGGGCGACCTGTTCGCCGCCCAACGCGCGGCGCTGGCCGGCTGACCCGATGCGGCGCCTGGTCGTCGCCACCGGCAACCCCGGCAAGCTCGCCGAATTCCGCGACCTGCTCGCCGACAGCGGGCTCGAACTCGCCAGCCAGCGCGAACTCGGCATCGAAGACCCGCCTGAGACCGGCACCACCTTCGTCGAGAACGCGATCATCAAGGCGCGCCACGCCGCCCAGACCAGCGGCCTGCCCGCGCTGGCCGACGACTCCGGGCTCATCGTCGACGCCCTCGACGGCGCACCCGGCCTGATCAGCGCCCACTATGGCGGCGTGCACGGCGATGCGGCGCGCAACATCGCGCGCCTGCTCGACGAACTGCGCGACGTGCCCGAAGAGCGCCGCAGCGCGCGCTTCCACAGCGTGATCGTGCTGCTCCGCCACGCCGCCGATCCCGCCCCGCTGATCGCCGAAGGCACCTGGGAAGGCCGGATCCTGCAGGCCCCGCGCGGCAGCGGCGGCTTCGGCTACGACCCGG
>JAJTHZ010000032.1 GCA_021299185.1 Lysobacteraceae bacterium
GCCAGGTGGCGCGCCGCCTCGCGCGCGTCGAGCCCCGGCGTCTGCGGCAGCAGGGCGAGCGTGCGCGGTCCGGCCGGCGCGCGCGCGCGGCCGCCACCCGCGACCCGGTCGATCGCCAGCCGCGCGATCGCACGCAGCGCCTCGGGTTCGCGCTCGATGAGGCGCTCGAAGTCGGCGCGCGGCAGGCGCAGCACCTCGGAATCGCGCAGCGCGCGCACCGTGGCCCCGCGCGGACGGCCGGTGATCAATCCGGTTTCGCCGGCCGTCTCGCCGGCCACCACCGGGCCGAGGAAGCGTCCGCCCGGGCCGGCCTCGAAGGCGCCCAGCGAACCTGCGACCAGCACGTAAAGCGCATCCGGCGCGCTGCCGGCCTCGAACAGCACCTCGCCGCCGCGCAGGCGCAGACCCTCGAAGCGCTGCATCAGCCACGCCCGTGCATCGGCCGACAGCCGGGCGAACCACGGCACGGCTTCGACGAGGGCGGTCCAGTCGGGGGCGGCCATGGCCGAAGCTTACGCGGCGGGCGTGGATTTGGGTCGGCGGTCGCTTGAAGGACCCGCGGCGTGCACCCATCCTTGCAGGCCCCCGCCCACGCGCCTCGCCATGTCCAATCCCCTGCTCGACGACACCGACCTGCCGCGCTTCGACGCGATCGAACCCGACCACGTGGTGCCGGCGGTGGATGCGCTGCTGGCGCAGCAGCGCGCCGCCATCGACGCGCTGGTGTCCGGCGCGGTCCCGCGCACCTGGGACGGCGTCATGCAGCCGCAGGAGGATCTCGACGACCGCCTCTCGCGCGCCTGGGCGCCGGTATCGCATCTGCACTCGGTGCGCGACACGCCGGCGCTGCGCGACGCCTACGGCGAGGCGCTGGAGAAGATCACCGACTGGGAGACCGAGCTCGGCCAGAACCGGGACCTGTACGAGGCCGTGCGCGCGGTGCGCGACGGCGCCGGCTTCGCCGCGCTGACGCCGGTGCAGCAGCGCATCGTCACCGAATCGATCCGCGGCTTCGAGCTGTCCGGGGTGGCGCTGGAGGAACCCGCGCGCAGCCGCTACCGCGAGATCGCCAACGAACTGTCGAAACTGTCGACCGAGTTCGAGCAGGCCCTGCTGGACGCCACCGACGCCTGGCACCTCGACGTCGCCGACGCGGGCGCGCTGGCCGGCCTGCCCGATTCGGCGCTGGCGCTGCTGCGCCAGTATGCGCAGGAGGCAGGCACCGAGGGCTGGCGGATCACCCTGCAGCACCCGTCCTACGTCGCGGTGCTGACCCACGCCGACGACCGCGCGCTGCGCCACACGGTGTACGAGGCCTACGCCACCCGCGCGTCAGACCAGGGCCCGCACGCCGGGCGCTTCGACAACGCGCCGCGCATCGAACGCATCATGGCCCTGCGCCACGAGGCCGCCGGGCTGCTGGGCTTTCCCAACGCAGCCGAGGAGTCGCTGGCGACCAAGATGGCGGCGGAGTCGGCGCGCGTGCTCGGGTTCCTGCGCGATCTCGCCGCGCGCGCCAAGCCGGTGGCGGAGCGCGAGCTGGCCGAGCTCGCCGTGTTCGCGCGCGACACACTCGGCATCGACGCGCTCGCGCCGTGGGACGTGGCGTATGCGTCGGAAAAACTGCGCATCGCGCGCTACGCGCTGGCCGAGGAGGAACTCAAGCCCTACTTCCCCGCCGAGCGCGCGATCGAGGGCGTGTTCGCGGTCAGCGAGCGGCTGTTCGGGGTGCGCTTCGCCGCGCGCGGCGGCGTGCCCTCGTGGCACCCGGACGTGCGCTACTACGACGTGCTGGACGCCGGCGGCGCGGTGCTGGCCGGCGTGTACCTCGACCTGTATGCGCGCAGCGGCAAGCGCGGCGGCGCGTGGATGGACGTCTGCCGCACGCGGCGGCGGCACGCCGGCGGCGTGCAGCAGCCGGTGGCCTTCCTCACCTGCAATTTCGCCCCGCCGGCGGGCGAGCTGCCGTCGCTGCTCACCCACGACGACGTGGTCACCCTGTTCCACGAGTTCGGCCACGGCCTGCACCACCTGCTGACCGAGGTCGATTACCCGAGCGCGGCCGGGATCGCCGGCGTCGAATGGGACGCGGTGGAACTGCCCAGCCAGTTCATGGAGAACTTCTGCTGGCACCGCGGCACGCTGGATTTGTTCGCGCGCCACTGGCGCAGCGGCGCGCCGCTGCCCGACGACCTGTTCCGCCGCATGACCGCCGCGCGGCATTTCCAGGCCGGGCTGTTCCTGGTGCGGCAACTGGAGTTCGCGCTGTTCGACTTCCGCCTGCACCTGGAGTACGACCCCGCGCAGGGCGCGCGCGCCCTGCCGCTGCTGGAAGAGGTGCGGCGCGAGGTCGCGGTGCTGCACCCGCCGTCCTGGCACCGGTTCCCGCATTCCTTCTCGCACATCTTCGCCGGCGGCTACGGGGCGGGCTACTACTCCTACCTGTGGGCCGAGGTGCTGTCGGCCGATGCCTTCGCCCGCTTCGAGGAGGCCGGCGTGCTCGATCGCGGCACCGGCGAGGCGTTCCGCCGCGCGGTGCTGGCGGTCGGCGGCTCGCGTCCGGCGCTGGAGAGTTTCATCGAATTCCGCGGCCGCGAACCGGACCCCGCGGCGCTGCTGCGCAGTTACGGGCTCGCCGCCTAGGGACGGCGCACCCTGCGCACGAGGCAAGGGCCTCGCCGCAGGGCCGCGCCCGCGTGCTTTTGCGGTAGGAGCGCTGCGCGCTGCGCGACCGGGCTGCCGCAAGACCGAAAAGCATCGCGGCGCACGCGCCGCTCCCACAAAACGCGGGCCTCGCCGCAGCGCCATGCCCCCGCGGTTTTCTGTAGGAGCGCTGCGTGCAGCGCGACCGGGCTACCGCAAGACCGAAAAGCATCGCGGCGCACGCGCCGCTCCCACAAGTCGCGGGCCCCGCCGCAGCGCCACGCTCCCGTGGCTTTCTGTAGGAGCGCTGCGTGCAGCGCGACCGCGCTCCCGCAAGATCGAAAAGCATCGCGGCGCATGCGCCGCTCCCACAACCCACCGGCTGCGCCGCAGTGCCTACACGAACCCGCTGACGCTGGCCAAGGCCGGGCGCGGCGTGGACGGGATCGGCGCGCCGCCGCTCCAGACCGGCACCGCGCCGCCGTCGTAGTCGGCGTGGCGGTCGCCGGCCAGCCAGCGGCGCACGGCGACGCGATCGGCCTGCGGGGCGAGCGCGGCGACCAGCGCGTCGATCGGCGCGCTGAGGGCGCGATCGGTGCGCAGCGACAGCCACGTCGTGCACGGCGGCAGCAGGTGGTCCAGCGGCAGCACCACGAGGTCGGTGTCGCCGGCCTCCAGCGCCATCTCCGAAAGCAGGCCCACGCCGAGGCCGGCGCGCACCCAGGCCTTGATCGAAGCCGCGTCGTGCGCACTGCCTGCGATCCGCGGCGACAGCCCGTTGGCGGCGAACAGCCGCGGCAGGCTGGCGCCCTCGCGCAGCGCCGAGGCATGGCCCACCAGCGGCTGCGCGGCGAGGCCGGCCAGGGTCGGGCGCGCGCCGCGCGCCAGCGCATGTCCGCGCGGCACCACCGCCACCCGGCGCCAGCGCCAGCAGGGCACCGCCAGCGGCGTCGGTCGCGTGATGCCGGAGGTGCTGACCACCGCGGCGTCCGCCTCGCCGCGCGAGAGCCGCGCCAGCGCCTCCTCGCGCTCGGCCGGCTGCACCTGGATCGCCACGTCCGGCAGCCCGGCGCGCAGTTGCGCCAGCACCGCAGGCAGGGCGTAGCGCGCCGGCGTGGCGGCCGCGGCCAGCGCCAGCCGGCCGCCGTTGTCGCGCTTGAGGCCGCGCGACAGGGCGCGGATCGCATCGGCCTGGTCGAGCATGGCGCGCGCGCGGTCCACCACCTGGCGGCCTTCCGGCGTCAGACGCTCGAAACTGCGCCCGTGGCGCTGGAACAGGCGGAAACCCAGTTCGTCCTCCAGCTGCCGCAGCTGCTTGGAGAGACCCGGTTGCGTGGCGTGGATGCGGCTGGCCGCGAGGGTGACGTTGAGGCCGGCGTCAACGATGGCGACGAGGGCGCGGAGCTGGATCAGGGTCATGGCACGGACTCGGACGAAGGGCGGGCAGGGACGACGGCGACACCGGCTGGATCCGGCACCGACACATCGCCATGGCCCCACACATCGAACGAACGCGCACGTGCATGTCCCCGCCCGGGACGCATGGCCCGGGCATGGTTCCGAAGGTAACCGCGGGCGGGCCGCCGGTCCAGTGCAGGACGGCCCTGATAACCGCCCGTCATGAGCAGGCGCCGATCGATCATTTCCCGCCATGCCGGCGATCGCCCACTGTGCCGGTCCACGCGCCGCCCCGGCGCCCCGACCGGAGACCCGCCATGAGCCTCACCCGCCGCACCCTGCTGCGCGCCCTCGGCGCGCTGGCCCTGATCGCCGCCCCCGCCCTGCACGCCGCCGAGCCACCGGCCGAAGTGCGCCTCGACTGGGCCACCTACAACCCCGTCTCGCTGGTGCTGCGCGAGCAGGGCACGCTGGAGCGTCGCCTTGCCGAGCGCGGCATCGGCGTGCGCTGGGTGCAGTCGCTGGGCTCGAACAAGGCGCTGGAGTTCCTCAACGCCGGCTCGCTGGACTTCGGCTCCACCGCCGGCGGCGCGGCCCTGCTCGGGCGCGTCAACGGCAACCCGATCCGCACCGTGCACGTGTATTCCCAGCCGGAGTGGGCGACCCTGGTGGTGCGCGGCGACAGCCCGCTGAAGTCGCTGGCCGAACTGCGCGGCAAGCGCATCGCGGTGACCCGCGGCACCGACCCGCACATCTTCCTGCTGCGCGCGCTGGCCACGGTGGGTCTCACCGAGCGCGACGTGCAGCTGGTGCTGCTGCAGCACGCCGACGGCCGCACCGCCCTGCTGCGCGGCGACGTCGACGCCTGGGCCGGCCTCGACCCGCTGACCGCCGGCGCCGAACTCGAGCACGGCGCGCGCCTGCTGTATCGCAATGCGGCGTTCAACAGCGGCGGCGTGCTCAACGTGCGCGAAGCCTTCGCCGCCGCGCACCCGGACCTGGTGCGCGAGGTGCTCGCCGCCTATGCCGAGGCGCGCGACTGGGCGCTGGCCCACCCGGCCGAACTGACCGCCCTGCTGGCGCGCGAGGCCAAGCTGCCGGAAGCGGTGGTGGCGCGCCAGCTCGAGCGCACGCGGCTCGACACCGGCGCGGTCGACGCCGCGCTGCAGGCGCAGGTCGCCGCCGCCGGCGAGGCGCTGCAGGCCGCCGGCGTGATCGGTGCCGAAGCCGACATCGACGCCAGCCTCGCGCGCCTGTTCGCCGGCGCCGATGCGCGCGCCGTCGCGCAGGCCCGCTGACCCCCGCCCGCGACGGAGACCGGTGATGGACGGCGGCAGCATCGCCCTCGACGCCGCGGCAGCGCCAGCCGGCGTGCCGCGCGCGCGACGCCGC
>JAJTHZ010000251.1 GCA_021299185.1 Lysobacteraceae bacterium
CAAACGCAGGGCACGTGGATTCACCCGCCTGTCCACGATCCGAACCGTCATTTTCCTGATCGCCGGAAAGCTCGACTTCTACTCGGTCAACCCGCATGTCGCTCGCCCGGCATAACCCACTTGAATTTCAACAGACCCAAAAATGAGTACCGGCGCGAGGTCTCCGGTGGGACCGGAGAGCAGGTGGTCGTGATCGGGCTCGGCGAGCGGTATGCGACGCTCGGCCGGATGGCCGGCGAGACGGTCGCCGGCGATGTCGATGCCGTGGTGCAGAAGTTCGCACTGCGCCTGGCCTACGTGCAGAACTTCGGGCTGGTGCTGCGCCGCGTGCCGGCCGACCTGCCGCATCGCGAGGGCGAGCTGCTCGGCGCGGCCATCGGCCACGTCTTCATGCCGCGCATCCTGTTCCCCGGCAAGCCGCCGCTGCCGTCGGACTCGGAGCTGACCGCGCACTACACGGCGAACATCTACATCCTCTACATGACGGGCACGTCGATCAGCCTCGGCTACGTGACCGAGCTGTTCATCGATTTCGGCCTGCCAGGCGTGGTGCTGGCCGGGCTGCTCCTGGGGATGCTGCTCGGCGGCGTGCACCTAGGATTCCGCGCCGCGAGCCCGGATCCGGCGCTGGCGCTGGCACTGGCCAGCGGGGTGCTTCTGTCGGCGCGAGCGTTCGAGACTGCGCTGCCGAAGCTGATTGGTGGGGTGCTGGCGGCGTTCCTCGTGCAGGTGGCGCTGCTGTGGCTGCTGCGCGCCTGGTTGCTGCCGCTGCTGCGCGGCGAATCGCTGCACGGCGCGGGCCTGGTGCGCGACGGGGGGCGGGCGTGAGGTCGCTGCATGTCGCCGCGACCTGGTGGCCGGCGGTGCGCTACGGTGGACCGATCGTGTCGATCCGCGGGCTGTGTCGCGCGCTGGCGCGCGCCGGTGATGCGGTGCAGGTGCTGACCACGACGGTCGACGGCCCAACCGACAGCGCGGTGCCGACCGACGTCGACGTCGACGACGGCGGGCCGCGGCTGCGCTACCACCGCAGTCCATGGCTGCGCCGCGTCTACTGGTCGCCGGCGCTGCAGCGATCGCTGGCCGAGACGGCGCCGATGGTCGACCTGGTCCACGCGCACGGGGTGTTCCTGTGGCCGACGCTCGCGGCGGGGCGCGCTGCGCGGCGCGCCAGTCGTCCCTTCGTGCTGTCGCCGCGCGGCATGCTGGTGCGCGCGCTGATCGACGCCCGCAGCCGGTTGGCCAAGCGCGCGTGGCTGGCGCTGCTGGAGCGCGCCAACCTGCGCGGCGCGGCGGCGATCCACGCGACCAGCGCGCACGAGCGGGATGCGCTGCATGAACTGGGCCTCGGCCCGCTGCGGCGCATCGAGGTGATCCCCAATGGGGTCGACCTTCCGGCCGCGGTGGCCGAGCCCCCGGATCGTCGCCGACTGCTGTTCGTCGGGCGGCTCAGCGGCGAAAAGCGGCTCGATCTGCTGCTCGATTCGCTGGTCGGCGTCGACGGCGCGACACTGGACATCGTGGGGCCGGACCCGGCGGGACTGCGCCCGTCCCTCGAGCGCCGCGCGGCCGGGCTCGGGTTGGCCGACCGCGTCGCCTTCAGGGGCCCGCTCGATGCGGCGGGCGTGCGCGGCGCGATCGACGGCTGCGATGCGCTGGTGCTGACGTCGCGTTCGGAAAATTTCGGCAACGTGGTCCTGGAGGCGATGGCGGCCGCACGGCCCGTGGTGGTGACGCCCGGTGTCGGGGCCGCCGCCGAGGTGCGCGCGGCACGCGGCGGTCTGGTGGCGGCCGACGATCCGCGAGGCCTGGCCGCCGCGCTGTCGCAGGTGCTCGATGCACCCGCGCTCGCGCGCACCATGGGGCTTGCCGGGCGCTTCCACGTGGCGCGCAACCTGTCGTGGGACGCCGTGGCCATGCGGATGCGGGCCCTGTATGCGGACCTCGTCGGGGATCCGCGATGAACGCGCACGAGATCCTCCCCGTGATCCTCACCCGCGACGAAGCGCCCAACATCGGGCGCACGCTGGCGGCGCTGCGCTTCGCGCCGCGCGTGGTGGTGCTCGACAGCGGCAGCACGGACGACACCGAGGCGCTGGCGCGCGGCTTCGGCAACGTCGACTTCCACGTGCGCGCCTTCGACAGCCATGCCGCGCAGTGCAACCATGCGCTGGACCATCTCGCGGGCGGCGCGCGATGGCTGCTGTTCCTCGACGCGGACTACGTGCTCGGCGACGCCCTGGTCGCGGAGATCGCGGCGCTGGTGCCGCCGCCGGAGGTGGCGGGTTATCGCGCGCGGTTCCGCTACTGCATCGACGGCCGGCCGCTGCGCGGCGCGCTCTACCCGCCGCGCGTGGTGCTGTTCCGCCGCGGTGCGGGGCGGTTCGTGCAGCGCGGCCACGCCCAGGTGCTCGACATCGCGGGCGCGGTGCGCGACCTCGGCGCGCCGATCCTGCACGACGACCGCAAGCCGTGGTCGCGCTTCATGGCCAATCAGCGCCGCTACGCCGCGCTGGAAGCGAGCTGGCTGCTGTCGCAACCGCTGGCCGCGCTGCGCTGGCCGCAGCGCGTGCGGCGGCTGCTGGTGGTGGCGCCGTGGCTGGCGCCCATGGTGGCGCTCGCGCGCGGCGCGGCGCTCGATGGTCGCGCCGGCTGGCGCTATGCGTGGGAGCGCTGCGTGGCGGAGTTGCTGCTGTCGCGCGAACTCGTCGCGCGCTCCTTCGGAGGGCGCGACCCGTGATCGTGCTGGGGCTGAACGCGCACCATGCCGATGCCGCGGCCGCGCTGGTGGTCGATGGGCGCGTGGTCGCCGCGGCGGAGGAAGAACGCTTCACCCGCATCAAGCACCACGCCGGGTTCCCGGCGCAGGCCGCGCGCTGGTGCCTCGCGCACGCGGGCGTCGATCCGCGCGAGTTGGCGCACGTGGCCGTCAACACCGATCCGGGCGCCGCGTTGCCCACGCGCCTCGCGTTCGCGCTGCGCCATCCGCCGACGCCGGCGCGTGCGCTGGAGGCGTTGCGCACCCGCGGCCGGCGCCTCGACGTGCTGGCGCAACTGGCCCCGGCGCTGGGCGCTCCGTCGCCGCGCGCGCGCCTGCATGCGGTGCCGCACCACCTCGCGCACCTGGCGTCGGCCTTCCATGGGTCGCCGTGGGAGGACGCGTTGGCGGTGTCGGTCGACGGCAGCGGCGATTTCGCCACCGCGGCCTGGGGCCGCGGGCGCGGCAGCGCGCTGGCGCTGGAAGGGCAGGTCGCGTTCCCGCATTCGCTTGGCGTGTTCTACCAGGCGATGACGCAGTTCCTCGGCTTTCCCCACTACGGCGACGAGTACAAGGTGATGGGCCTCGCGCCTTACGGCGAGCCGCGCTTCGCCGCAGCGCTGCGCGAGGTGCTGCGGATCGGGCCGGATGGCGCGTGGCGGCTCGACCTGCGCTGGTTCCGCCACGCGCGCGAACGCACCACGCTGGAGCCGGATGCGGGCCGTCCACGCTTCGGCCCGCTGTTCCGTCCGCGGCTGCAGGACCTGCTCGGTCCGGCGCGGGCGCCCGACGAGCCGCTCACGCCGCACCACCACGACCTCGCGCGCTCGGTGCAGCAGGCCTACGAGGACGCGCTGTTCGGCTGGCTGTCGGCGCTGCATGCGCGGCATCCGACGCCGCGGCTGGCGCTGGCCGGCGGCTGCGCGCAGAACTCGGTGGCCAACGGCAAGATCGTCGAACGCACGCCGTTCCGGGAGTTGTACGTGGCGGCCGCGGGTTACGATGCCGGCGGCGCGCTGGGCGCGGCGATCGCGACCTGGCATCGCCTGGGTGGCGCACGGATCGAGCCGCTGCCGCACGCCCAGCTGGGCCCGGCATTCGACGACGCGGCGATCGGCGCGGCGCTCGATGACGCGCGGTCCGAACTCGCGGCCGCCGGGTGCATCGTCGAGCGCCTCGACGATCCGGGCGCGCTCGACGCACGGGTGGTCGACGCGATCGTCGACGGCGGCGTGGTCGGCTGGTTCCAGGGGCGCATGGAGTGGGGGCCGCGCGCGCTCGGCCAGCGGTCGATCCTGGCCGACCCGCGGCGCGCCGACATCCGCGCCCTGCTGAACCGCAAGATCAAGCGCCGCGAATCGTTCCGCCCGTTCGCGCCGTCGGTGCTGCGCGAGCACGTGGCGGCATGGTTCACCCGCGACGCGGACGTGCCGTTCATGGGTGAGGTGCTGCCGATCCGCCCCGAGCGCCGGGCCGCGATCCCCGCCGTCACCCATGTTGACTGCACGGGGCGCCTGCAGACGGTCACGCGTGCGCACAATGCGCGCTACCACGCGCTGATCTCCGCCTTCCACGCCCGCACCGGCGTACCGATGCTGCTCAACACGTCCTTCAACGAGAACGAACCCGTCGTGTGCAGTCCGCGCGAGGCGCTGGACTGCTTCGTGCGCACGCGGATGGACCGGCTGGCGATGGGCTCGTGGCTGGTCTCGCGGCCGGCGGGCGCACCGTGACGACGCCTGCGTCGCGCCGCATCCTCATGCTGTGCGATTGGCTGCCGCCGGATTTCGGGGCGGTCGGCCAGTACGCGCTGGCCAATGCGCGCGCCCTGGCCGGCGCGGGCCACGAGGTGGAACTGGTGGGCTTCTCCAGCACGGGCTCGCGGATCGAGGCCACGATGACGGGGCAGGGGGCGCTGGTGGTGCGCCGCCTGCACCGGCCGGCCTACGATCGGGCAGACTGGGTGACCCGCGCATGGTGGACGCTGTGGGCCAACCTGCTGCTGCTGTAGGGCGCGCGCGTCGCGTTCGCGCGCTGCGACGAGGTCCGCTTCACCGGCTCGCCGCCGTACCTGGTGCACTTCGTGGTGCCGCTGGCGCGCCTGCTGGGTCGCCGCACGCGCTACCGCATCACCGACTTCCATCCCGAATGCCTGTTCGCCGCGCTGGGCCGGCGTCCGGCGTGGGGCGCCCCGCTGCAGTGGCTCACCGACGCGTGGCGCCGGCGGGTCGACGTGGTCGAGGTGCTGGGCGAGGACCAGGCCGAACGCCTGCGCGAAAGCGGCGTCGATCCGTCGCGGATGGTGCTGGTGCGCGACCCCTCGCCGGTGCCGTTCGACGGCGCGCAGCCGCCGGCCGACCCGCCGCCGGAACTCGGCGGCCGACCGGTCGTGCTCTACTCCGGCAATTGGGGCGTGGCGCACGACGAGGCGACCTTCGTCGGCGCGTTCGCCGAACTCGTGCGCGCGGATCCCGCGGCGGCGCCCGGCCTGTGGCTGAACGCCACCGGCGCGCGCGCCGACCGGGTCGAAGCCGAGTGCCGCCGGCTCGGGCTGCCGGTCGCGCGCACGAAGCCGGTGCCGCTGGCGCGCCTGGCCGGCGTGCTGCGCGCCGCCGACGTCCACCTCATCACCCTTTCGGATGCCTTCGTGGGATACGTGCTGCCTTCCAAGGTCTACGCCTGCATCGAATCCGGTCGTCCGGTGCTGTTCATCGGCAGCCGGCGCTCCGACGTGCACCGCCTGTGTACGGCGCGCGTGCCTGTCGCCCACTATCGCCAGGCCGAGGTCGGCGACGTGGCGGGCGCCGCCCGCGCGCTGCGCGAACTGCTGGCCGCGGCGCGCGCGGGAGGCGCAGCATGAAGCGGGTGGCGGTGCTCGGCGCCGGCGGCTTCATCGGCAGCCACCTCGCGCGGCGGCTGAAGGACGAGGGCTGCTTCGTACGCGGCGCCGACCTCAAGCGGCCGCGCTACGCGGCCAGCCCCGCCGACGAATTCATGGTCTGCGCCCTGCGCGACCCGCAGGCCGCGCGCGCGGTGCTCGACGGCGGCTTCGACGAGGTCTACCAGCTCGCCGCCGACATGGGCGGCGCCGGCTACGTGTTCACCGGCGCGCACGACGCCGCGATCATGCACAACTCCGCGCAGGTCAACCTCAACGTGCTGGAGGCGCTGCGCGAGCGGCCCGCGGGCCGCGTGTTCTACGCATCGTCGGCCTGCATCTACCCCGAGCACAACCAGCTCGATCCGGACAACCCGCGCTGCAGCGAGGACTCGGCCTACCCGGCCGCGCCCGACAGCGAGTACGGCTGGGAGAAACTGTTCAGCGAGCGGCTGTACCTGGCCTATGCGCGCAACCACGGCACCACGGTGCGCATCGCGCGCTACCACAACATCTTCGGCCCCGAGGGCTCGTGGGACGACGGTCGCGAGAAGGCGCCGGCCGCGCTGTGCCGCAAGGTGGCGCGCGCCGCCGACGGCGGATCGATCGAGATCTGGGGCGACGGCAGCCAGACGCGCTCGTTCCTGTACATCGACGAATGCGTGGAGGGCACGCTGCGCCTGACCCGCTCGGCGTTCGAGGGACCGGTGAACATCGGCTCCGAGGAAATGGTGTCGATCGCCGGCTTCGCGCGCATGATCGCCGCGATCGCCGGCAAGCGCATCGACCTGCGCAGCGTGCCGGGCCCGACCGGCGTGCGCGGGCGCAACTCCGACAACCGGCTGCCGCGCGAACGCCTCGGCTGGGCGCCGTCGATGCCGCTGCGCGATGGCCTGGCGCGCACCTATGCCTGGATCGAGGCCCAGGTGCAGGCGGGCCGCGCCGACGGAGGCTCGGCCTGGACCTGAGTGCGGCGCTGCAGGCGGCCGCGCCGGCGGCGCTGGCGAGCGCCGCCGCGACCGCGTGGCTGCGCCGGCATCCGGCGGCGCTCGACGTGCTCGACCGGCCCGGACGCCACAAGGCGCATCGCGATCCCGTTCCGGCCGTGGGCGGCATCGGGGTCGTGCTCGGGATCGCGCTGGCCTGGCTCGCGGCGCCGGCCGCCACGCCCGCGCTGCTGCCCTCCGCGCTGCTGGTGCTGCTCGCCACCGGTCTGCTGGACGACCATCGCGGCCTGTCGGCGCGCACCCGTTTCGTGGTGCAGGCGCTGGTGGTGCTGATGCTGGCATTCGGCGCGGACATGCTGCTGCGCGACTTCGGCGCGCTGCGGCCCGATGGCGGGCTGCTCGCGGTCGGCTGGCTGGCGCTGCCGCTGACCGTGTTCTGTGCGCTCGGCCTGATCAACGCCACCAACATGATCGACGGCAGCGATGGCCTCGCCGGCACGCTGGGGCTCGCCAGCCTCGCCAGCCTCGCCGGGATGGCGGGGCTGGCGGCGGTTGCCGGGCGCGGCGACGAGGCGGTGCTGCTGTTCGGCGCCTGCGCCGCGCTCGCGGCGTTCCTCGCCTTCAACCTGCGCATCGGTGGACGCCCGGCACGGGTGTTCCTCGGCAATGGCGGCAGCATGGCGCTCGGTGGCCTGCTGGCTTGGGCGGCGATCGCGCTGTCGCAGGGCGAGACGCGCGCCTTCGCGCCGGCCACCGCGCTGTGGCTGTGCGCGGTGCCGCTGGTCGACACGGTGTCGGTGATGTGGCGCCGGCTGGCCGCGCGCCGCTCGCCGTTCGATGCCGACCACCAGCACGTGCACCACCTGCTGCTGCGGGCCGGCTTCGGCGTGAACGCCACGCTGGGGCTGCTGCTGGGCCTGCACCTGGCGTGCATGGCGGCCGGCATCGTGCTCGAGCACTGGGCGGTGGACGCGCGCTGGCGCGCGGCGGCCTTCGTCGCGCTGGCGCTGGCGCTGCATGCGGCGAAAGTGCGCGCGGCGGGCCGGCTGCCGCCGCTGGCGGGGAGTGCGCTGCACTGAACGCGGGCCGCCTGCCACGCGCCTTCGTGGTGGCGACGGTGGCGCTGCTGCTCGTCTTGCCGCTGCCGCTGGGCGGCAACCGCGACTGGATCTGGCCGTGGTTCGCGGCGGCGGCGTTCGCGCTGCTCGGGCTGGCGCTGGCCGGCGCGGCGCTCGGTCGCTGGGGCTTCGGTGGCCTCGGCGCGCAGCGTCCCTTCGTGCTGCTGGCCGCGCTGCTGCTCGCCAGCGGTCTGCCGCACCTCGGTGGCGTCGGCTGGATCGACGGCATGGCGCCGGTCGATCCCGCGGCCAGCGCGCGCGCCCTGCTGTGGCAGGCGGCCTGCGTCGCGCTGGCCGTGCTGCTGCTGTGGGGCTGCGACAGCCGGCGACGGCTGCACGCCGCCGCGCTGGCCGTGTTCGGCGGCGCGGTCGTGCAGGCCGTCTGGGGCGCGGCGGCGCTGCTCGGCGGGTTCGACCTGGCGTGGTTCGCCGAGCGACCGGGTGCGGGCGGCGTCGCGCACGGCACCTTCGTCAATCGCAACCATTTCGCCGGCTACCTCGCCATGCTGGGGCCGCTCGGCGCCGCGCTGCTGCTGGCGCGCCTGTCGACCCGGCCGCGGTCCGGCTGGCGCGATTCGCTGCGCGGCGCGCTGCAGGCGCTGCTCGGCGCCGGCACCTGGTTGCGGGTCGGGCTTGCACTGGTGGTGGTCGGGCTGGTGCTGAGCCACTCGCGGATGGGCAATCTCGCGTTCGCGCTGGCGCTGGGGTTGGGGGCCGTCGTGGCGCTGCTGGCGTGGCGCCCGCTGCCGCGCGCGATGCCTTGGGTGTTCGCCTCGGTGCTGCTGGTCGACCTGCTGCTGCTGGGCTCGTGGTTCGGCATCGAACGCGTCGCGCAGCGCATCGGCGAGACCACGCTGGCGGCCGCACCGGGCCATGACAGCGATGCCGAGCGGGTGGTGGTGTCGGCGGCCACCCTGGACCTTTGGCGCGCGCACCCCTGGCTCGGGGTCGGGCCGGGCGGTTTCCGCACCGCGTTCCCGGCCTACAAGCCGGCCTCGGTGTCGCTGTTCTACGATCATGCGCACAACGACTGGGCGCAGTCGCTGGCCGAGCGCGGGCTGCTCGGCGCGCTGCCGCTCGCCGCGTTGCTGGCCCTGGCGGTCGCCGCCGGCATCGGCACGGTCCGCGCACGTCACGATCCGCGGCTGCGCGCGGTCGGGCTTGGTGCCGCGCTGGGCCTGGTCGCGCACGCGCTGCACGGGCTGGTCGATTTCAATGCGCAGATCCCGGCCAATGCGGCTACCGCCTGGGCCCTGCTGGCCCTCGCCCTGGCGGCGCGCCGGCTGCCGCGCGCACCGTGAACCAGTGTTGAGAACGAGTGAACGATTGTTGCTACGGTGCCCGGATGACTGCGCGTTCCGGACAATCGAGATACTGCGTCGCGGCCACGCGCCGTCCTGCCCCTGGAGCCGTTGCCTGATGCCTCGCCTGCCCGCCGCCCGCATCCTGGCGGCCACCATCGCCTGTGTCCTCGCCGCTCCGCTGGCGGCGCAGGAAGCCGCGCCCGCGGACGCGCCCTCGCGCGCCGCGACGGCGCCCGGCGACGGCATCGACCTCGGCCCGCTGCGCCTGCGCCCCGGGCTGGGCCTGACCGTCGGCTACGACGACAACCTCAACCTGGCCGCGCGCGATGGCGACGCCTCGTGGCTGTGGACGCTGTCGCCGGGCGTGCGGCTCGAGGGCGGCAGCGAACGCAGCCGACTGCGCGCGACACTGTCGGCCGACATCACGCGCCATGCCTCGTCGCCGGTCGACGACTACGAGGACTACGAGGACTACGGCATCGACCTCGCCTGGGTCGACAACCCGCGGGTGCGCCACCAGTTCACCGTCGACGCCGCGCGCCGGTTCGGCCACGACGCGCGTGGCACCGCCGCGCGCGAGGGCGAACTCGGCCTGGTCGACCTCGACGTCGATCGCTTCCGTCGCGATGACCTCGGCCTGCGCTATCGCTTCGGCGCACCCGGCGCGCGCGGGCGGATCGAGGTCGACGTGCGCGGCGGCGAGGTCGATTACCTCAACAACCGCGACCTGACCGCGTTCCGCGACCGCGACGACGCGGGTCTTGGCGCCGCGTTCTTCTGGCGCGTGGCGCCGCGCACTTCGTTGCTGGTGCGCGCCGAGCGACAGCGCTTCGACTACGACCTCGCCACCCTCGACAGCACCGAGTCGCACTGGTTCATCGGCGCCGAGTACGAGGCCACGGCGCGCAGCACCGGCGCGGCGATGGTGGGCCGCGCCAGCAAGCGCTTCGAGGACCCGTCGCGTTCGGACTTCGACGGCGCCACCTGGCGCGCGCTGGGACTGGCGCCCGCGCAGCTATTCGACCTTCAGCGTCAGCACCGGCGGCGAGGCCGACGAGACCAACGGCTTCGGCGACTTCATCCTGCGCCGCGACGTCACCTTCGGCTGGAGCCACGACTGGAGCGCGCGCCTGCGCAGCAACGTCGACGCCGGCTTCGCGCGCGAGTCGCAGCGCCCCACCGACCGCGTCGACCGCGTCCGCTACGCCGGGATCGGTGCCGACTACGCCCTGCGCCGCTGGCTGCGCGCCGGCGCGTCGTGGCGTTGGTACGAGCGCGCTTCGAACGTGGAGGCGTTCGACTACGAGCGCAACGTGGTGCTGTTCTCGCTCGAGGCCAATCTGTGACGTTCATCGCGCGTTGGCTGCGGCCGGCGCAGGATCCGACGATGCGCGCCGCCATCCTCCTGCTGCTGTCGCTGCTGTCGGCGGTCCCCGCGTGGGCGGCGGACGACGCCGCACGCGGCTACCGCCTCGGCACCGGCGACCGGATCGCGATCGCGGTGTTCGGCGAGCCCGAACTCGCGGTCGAGGCCAAGGTCGGCGACAGCGGTCGCATCGCCTATCCGTTCATCGGCGAACTTCGGGTCGCCGGGCGCACCCCGGCCGAGGTGGAGAAGGCGCTGGCCGAGGCCCTGCGCGGGGACTGGCTGGTCGACCCCAAGGTCAGCGTGGCGATCGTCGAGTACCGGCCGTTCTTCATCAACGGCCAGGTGCGTTCGCCCGGCAGTTACGCCTACCAGCCGGGCCTGACCGTCCGCAAGGCGGTGTCGACCGCCGGCGGCTTCACCGAGCGCGCCTCCGAGCGCGCCATCACCCTGATCCCGGAAGGCGAGCGCGACCGCGGCAAGGGACGCACGGTTGGCCTCGACGACCCGGTCGGGCCGGGCGACATCCTCACCGTCGGCGAGAGTTTCTTCTGAGCGGCACCGCCGCCGGTCGGAAGGCGGCGCGCCGGCACCTCGTTTCACCGCCCGCGGCGCCGGAACGCGCCTAGAATCTGCGCTCCGCGACCTGCGCCGGCCGCAGTCCATGAACCACGCGCCCCTCCTCGAACCGCTCGACGTCGTGCAGGAACGACGCCGCATGCCCAACCTGCAGGACTACCTGCGGGTGCTGTGGCGCTACAAGTGGGGCGTGCTCGGGCTGGCGCTGGCGGGCGCCGCACTCGCGGCGCTGCATGCCTGGAGCCAGGTGCCGATCTACCGCGCCACCTCGACCATGCTGATCGAGCGCCAGGCGGCGCGCTTCGTGGCGATCGACCCGGTGGTGCAGGCGCCGTCCGGCTACGACTTCGGCGAGTACTACCAGACGCAGTACGAGATCCTGCGCTCGCGGCCGATCGCCGAGCGCGTGGTGCGCCGGCTCGGCGTCGATGCGTTCGCCCCCGGAGTCGGTGCGGACCAAGGCTTCAGCCTGCGCCGCCTGTTGCCGGGCGACGAGGCGCCGCCCACGCCCCCGACGGACGCCGAGCGCTTCGAGGCCGCGGTGGGCGCGGTGCAGGGCAGCATCGCCGTGCAGCCGATCCGCAACTCGCAACTGGTGCGCATCGTCTTCGAGGGCCCCGACCCGGCGCTCGCCGCGCAGTTGGCCAACGCGCTGCCGCAGGCCTACATCGAGGAAACCCTCGAGCGGCGGCTGCAGATGACCGAGGCCGCGTCCACCTGGCTCAACGACCGCCTCGGCGGCCTGCGCGAGAAACTGGAGCAGTCCGAGCGCGCCCTGCAGGAGTTCCGCGATCGCGAGCGCCTGATCGACGCCAAGGGCGTGGACAGCCTCGCCAGCCAGGAACTTCAGTTGGCCACCGAACGGCTCGCGCAGGCGCGGCGCGAGCGCGCCGACCGAGAGATCCTGTACCGCGCGGTGCGCGACGCGCGCGCCAGCGGCGCACCGCTGGAATCGATCCCCGGCCTGCTGACCTATCCGCTGGTCGGCGACCTCAAGACCGCGGTGGTCGAAGCCGAGCGCAACCAGCGCGAGCTGTCGCAGCGCTACGGCCCGCGCCATCTGCGCATGGTCGAGGCGCAGTCGGCGCTGGAGACCTCGCGCGCCGCGCTGGCCCGCCAACTGGAGTCGGCGGCGGCGTCGGTGGAGCGCGACTACGAGGCCGCGCAGCTGCGCGAGGGCCAGGTCGCGGGCGAACTGGGTGCGGCCAAGGGCGAGGTGCGCGACGTCAACCGCAAGCAGTACGAACTGCAGCGCCTGGAGCGCGAGGTCGAGGCCAACCGCGACGTCTACGAGCAGTTCCAGGCGCAGTTCAAGCAGACCGCCGCCGCCGGCGGTGTGCAGAACGCCAACGCGCGGCTGATCGAGGCGGCGGCCGTGCCGACCACGCCGGTGGCGCCCAACCAGCGGCGCATCGTGATGCTCGGCCTGCTGCTGGGCCTCGCGCTCGGGGTCGCGCTGGCGTTCCTGCCGGAGCACCTCGACAACACGCTCAAGGGCGCCGACGACGTCGAACAGCGGCTCGGGCTGCACGTGCTGGGCCAGTTGCCGCGGCTGGAGACGCGCGGCGACGACGATCGCTCCCCGCAGCGGCAGTTCGACGAGAACCCGCGCTCGACGTTCTCCGAGGCGGTGCGAACGGTGCGCACCAGCGTGCTGCTGTCGGCGATCGACGAGCCGCACAAGCGCCTGCTGGTGACCTCCTCGGTGCCGGGCGAGGGCAAGACCACGCTGTCGGTCAACCTCGCGCATGCCCTTGGCCAGATGAAGCGCGTGCTGCTGATCGACGCCGACATGCGCCGGCCCACCGTGCATCGCGGCCTGCCGGCGCTGGGCGAACTGCGCGGCCTGTCGCACCTCGTCGCCGGCACCGCGGCCATCGCCGAGTGCGTGCACCGGGTCGGCGAGGGCAATGTCTGGGTGCTGCCGGCGGGGCCGGTGCCGCCGAACCCGCAGGAACTGCTCTCGTCGCGCCGCTTCGAGGAGACCCTCGACCAGCTGTCGGCCGAGTTCGACCACGTGGTGATCGACTGCGCACCCGCCTGCGCGGTGAGCGACGCGCTGGTGCTGTCGCGGCTGGTGCACGCGGTGGTCTACGTGGTGCGCAGCGACCGCACCCCGTGGCAGGTGGCCGAGCAGGGCGTGCGCCGCCTGCGCCGCGTCAACGCGCCGCTGATCGGCGCCGTGGTCAACCACGTGGTGCCGCGCAAGGGCCGCTTCGCCTACGGGTACGGGAAGTACTACTACGGGGGCGACGGGTACTACCACGATTATGGGTATGGGAAGGGTAAGGCCTGACGGTCGAGGGCCCAGGGCCCAGGGCCCAGGGTATAGGGCCCAGGGATGCAAGCCCGGAGGGCGTTGCGAAGCGGCGTGCGTCGCTTCCACGCGGGGCGCCCGCCGCTGGGCGCCATCTATTGACGCATCCTTTGCCCACCATCCAGTCGACACGCCGCGGGCTTTTTCACTGGGCCCTGTACCCTGGGCCCTGGGCCCTCGCTCCGAAGTGATCGACCTCCACGCCCACCTCCCGCCCGGCATCGACGACGGCGCGCCCGACCTCGCGGCCGCGCTGGCGCTGGCGCGCGCCGCGGTGGCGGCGGGCATCACGCACAGCGTGCTGACGCCGCATTTCCATCCCGGCCGGTTCGACAACCGCATCGACGACGTGCGGCTCCGCCTCGATGCGTTCCGCGGCGCCCTCGCGGCGCATGCGATCCCGCTGTCGGTCGCGGTCGCCGGCGAGGTGCGGGCGGGACCGGAGGCGATGGCCTGGGCGGATGAGGGATCGCTGCCCCTGCTGGGTCGGTTCGACGGCATGCCGGTCGTCCTGCTGGAGTTCCCGCACGGGCAGTTGCCGCTGGGCAGCGAGAAACTCGTGGCCTGGCTGGTGCGGCGCGGCGTGCGGCCGCTGGTCGCCCACCCGGAGCGCAACAAGGACGTGATCCGGCGCCTCGAAGCGATCGCCCCGCTGGTCGCCGAGGGCGCGCTGCTGCAGGTCACGGCGGACGCGGTCGCCGGTGGTTTCGGGCCGCTGGCGCGCGGCCGCGCGGTGGAACTGCTCGAGCGCGGCTGGGTCACCGTGCTGGCCTCCGACGCGCACAATCTCGCGCACCGGCCGCCGCGCCTCGAGGCGGGGCGCGCTGCCGCGGCGGCCATCGTCGGCGAGGCGGAGTCGTGGCGGCTGGTGCGCGAGCGGCCGGCGCGGATCGCCGCGGCGCACTTTGCGGACCTCGCGCCGTGAACGCATCGCGCGTCGGGGCCTTGCTCGGCGCCGTCGCCATGGCGCTGCTGGCCGTGCACGCCGTTCGCGTCGGGGGCGCGGGCATCGACGGTCGCGTCGCGCAGGACGCGCTGGTACGGCTCGATGCCGGCCAGGTGCTCGCGCCGGCCGCGGTCGACGCGGCCCGGCGCGCGGCGGAAGCGGCGCGTCGCGCCGACCCGCGCGCGGGCGCCCCGGACGA
>JAJTHZ010000078.1 GCA_021299185.1 Lysobacteraceae bacterium
CACCGCGCTGTACGACGACACGCTCGATGGCGCGGCGCTGGCGCGACTGCGCGCCGATGCCGCGCGCCGGCTCGAGCCTGCGGCCGGCTGCGGCCCGCCGACGCCGCGTGCGCCCCTCGACGGCCGTCGCCTGCGCGTCGGCCTGCTCTCGCCCGACCTGCGCGACCACCCGATGGGCCGTTTCGCCGCGCCGCTGCTTTCCCACCTCGACCGCGCGCGCTTCGAGGTCTTCGCCTATGCGCGGGTGGCGACACCCGATGCGGTGACCGCGCGCTTGCGCGGCCTGCCCGGCGTGCACTGGCGCGACACCCATGCGCTCGACGACGCGGCCGTGCACGCGCTGGTGCAGGCGGACGCGATCGACGTGCTGCTCGACCTCGCCGGCCACACCGCTGGCGGTCGACCGCGCCTGCTCGCCGCGCGCGCCGCACCGGTCCAGCTCGCCTGGCTCGGCGACCCGCACCCGACCGGGATCCCGAACGTGGACGGCTGGATCGGCGATGCCGCGCTGGTGCCCGCCGGCCACGAACCGGCCGGCCTGGAACCCGTGCTGCGGATTGCCGGGGCCGCGCTGTGCCTGCCGCCCGATCCCGAGGCACCGCCGGTGGCCGCTGCGGCATCGACGCGCGGCGAGCCGTTCACCTTCGCCTCCTTCAACCACCTCGCGAAACTCTCCGCGGCGACCATCGCCCTGTGGTGCCGGCTGCTGGCTGCGCTGCCGGAATCGCGCCTCGCGCTGTGCGCGATCCCGCTGCAGGACCCGGCGGTGCGTGCGGCGGTGGCGGCGCGTTTCGCCGCCGCCGGGCTCGATCCGCGGCGCCTCGTGCTGCTGCCGCCGCGGCGTCCGCTGGCGGCCTTCCTCGCCCAGTACGGCGCGGTCGACGTGGCGCTCGATCCACTGCCGTTCCACGGCGGCACCACCACCTGGCAGGCGCTGTGGCAGGGCGTGCCGGTGCTCTCGCTGGCCGGCGACGCGCCGCAGCGGCGCCTCGGCGCGAGCCTGCTCGCGGTCGCGGGCCTCGCCGGCGACTGCCTGGCGCGGGATGGCGAGGATTTCGTCGCGATGGGCCTCGCGCTGGCGCGCAATACCGCGCTGCGTGTGGCGTTGCGCGTCGAGCTGCGCGAGCGGCTGGCGGCGGCGGCCGACGCCGCCGGCTTTGCGCATCGTTTCGGTGCGGTGCTCGAACGGGCCGTGCGAGGATGGCCGGATGTCCACGCTTGAACATCGCGGGCACCGGATCCACTGGCAGGCCTTCGGCGATGGCCCGCCGGTCATGCTCGTGCACGGGCTCGGCTCCAGCGGCGCCGACTGGGCGTTCCAGATCCCGCCACTGGCCGCCAGTCGCCGGGTGATCGTGCCCGACCTGCGCGGCTCCGGCCGCAGCGCCCACGCCCCGGGACCGTATTCGATCGCACGCTTCGCCGACGACCTGTGGGCGCTGGCCGATGCGCTGGCGATCGAACGCGTGGACTTGGTCGGCTTCTCGCTCGGTGGCGCGGTGGCGCTGGAGATGGCGCTGGCGCGGCCTGACCGCGTGCCACGTTTGTGCACCATCAACAGCCTGCCCAGCTACCGCGTCGACCACTGGCGCAAGTGGGTGGAGGTGCACGTGCAGGCCGCGCTGGTGCGCACGCTGGGCCTGCCGCGCGTCTCGCGCATGGTCTCCAAGCGCCTGTTCCCGCATCCGCACCAGGCCCCGATGCGCGAGCGCGTGGTGGCGGTGCTGGGCGCCAACCCGGTGCGCGCCTACCTCGACACCGCCAACGCGCTGGCCGGCTGGTGCGCGGGCGAGCGCATCGGCGATCTTCGCGCGCGCACGCTGCTGGTGGCCGCCGAGCACGACTACACGCCGCTGGAGGAAAAGCGCGACTGGGCGCGGCGCATGAACGCGCGCTTCGCGGTGGTGCGCGGCTCGCGCCACGGCACGCCCTTCGATGCGATCGAGGCCACCAACGCCCTGCTCACCACCTTCCTCGCCGACGCGCCGCTGCCGGCCGACGAGGCGCTGGCCATCGATCCGCCCGAGCGGATGCCGGGCGCGCCGCCGCCGGGGATCCTGGAGGCGTTCGCGGCCGAAGCGTGACGCCTTGCGTCAGAAGCGCACGCGGAACACCGCGCGCTGTGGATTCGTGGTGTCGCGCATCGGCAGCGACAGCGTGCGTGCGGCGGGATCAACCATGATTTCACCGCGGATCGCGGCGAATTCATCCGGCCAGACCGGAACCGAGCCGGTCATCGAGCCGGGCTGTGCCCGCCACCAGCGCACCGCGCGCGCGAGGGCGAGGCGATGATCGAAGTCGCGCAGGCGCGTCGCATAGGACTGCGAGACCGCCGGAGTGGGTCCCGACTGCGCGCTGAGCTGGCATCCGGCCGGGTTGAACAGCTGCTCCGGCGCGACGCAGGCAGGATCGCCGACGTCGGGCAGACTGGCGCACAGCGGCCGGTAGATCGCCGTGAGGCGGGCCAGCGTGTGTTCGCGGTGCAGCAGGCGGCCGAACGGGCCGCGCCCGGTACCGGGCAGGGCGGCCGCCTCGACGTATTGCGCGGCCAGCGCGAACTCGCCGCGCGCGGCGTTGCACTGGTCGAGTTCGGCGGCCGACAGCGGAGCGATCAGCGCGTCGCAGGCTTGCGGCCACGGCGTGTCCGCGGGTGCCGTGGCATGGATCGCCAATGCCTGCTGCACGGCCACCGTCGCGTACGCGATCCCGACCATGTCGGTCACCAAGGTATCGGCGCCGGCGCGAAAGCGACGCCAGGTCGTGCCCATGCGGCACAGATCGGCCAGCGCACCGGGCACGTCGCCGTCATGCGCGCGCAGCGCCGCAGCATTGAGCGCGATGCGGCCCCAGTCGCCCAGGCCGGGCAGAGGGCCGGCGATGTGCGGCGGGAACGGGCTGCGCACGTGGCTGGATTGGTCGAGCAAGGCGGCCAGTGCGACCGAGTCGGCGACGCCGGCCAGGGCTGCGCGCGCGGCGTCCGGATCGTTGGCTACGGCAGCAACGCAGTCGGCGTCCCACTCGGTGTTGCACAGCCACGGCTGCCCGTCCGGCAGCGACGCCCGGCGCCCGTAGCGTTCGACGGCGATGCTGCCGAAGAGTTTTGGCCCCTCACGGGTGTCCCCGCCGTCGTCACGCGGCGCCCGGTAATGCGCGTCCCAGGCGAGCGCCCATGCATC
This sequence comes from Lysobacteraceae bacterium, assembly GCA_021299185.1. Lineage (GTDB taxonomy): Bacteria > Pseudomonadota > Gammaproteobacteria > Xanthomonadales > Ahniellaceae > UBA4656. The sequence goes on from JAJTHZ010000078.1 coordinate 3,177, forward strand.
GAAACGAGCGAGGTCTTCCGCGAGGATCGCCGCTTCCCGCCCCGGCGGCACGGCCCACGGCTGCGCCCAGAGCAGCGCGAATGCATTCCGGCCGGGCGGTGGAGGCGGCATCTCGCGCAGGAACGCCAGCGCCGCGCGCTGCTCCGGGGTGACGCGCGGCAGCACGCCGCTCCAGACGATGCCGAGCCAGGCGATCGCGACCGCGGCGACGACGAGCAGGGCGCGGAGGATCCAACGCATGGGGCGTCCTTGCGTTGCGGGTCGGGGCCCATGAAGCATGCCGGCATCACGGCGGCGCCGGCAACTGCGACCCGTGACGATCAATCGGTGGGGCGCAGTGGCCTCATGACACGGGTCGCGTCGCGACCCTGTGGGAGCGAGCACCGCTCGCGACCGTCACTTCCGTCGCCGTCGCAGGGCCCGAGGTCGCGGTCGCGAGCGGTGCTCGCTCCCACAGGGTCGATGGTGGCACTCGCCGTCGTGGGCGCAGGCGACTTGAAGGCGCGCGTCGCTCCCACGAAACCTCCCGAACGCGAAGGGCCGGCATGGCCGGCCCTTCGGATCACGCGGTGGCGCGCGACGAGTCGCCGCGCGCCGGATGCAGCGTCAGATCGAGTAGTACATCTGGAACTCGAGCGGGTGGGTGGCCGCGCGGAACTTGGTCACCTCCTGCATCTTGAGTTCGATGTAGCCGTCGATCAGGTCGTCGCTGAACACGCCGCCGGCCTTGAGGAACTCGCGGTCCTTGTCGAGGGCCTCGAGCGCCATGTCCAGCGAGTGGCAGACCTTCGGGACCAGCTTGTCTTCCTCGGGCGGCAGGTCGTAGAGGTCCTTGTCCATCGGCGAGCCCGGGTCGATCTTGTTCTTGATGCCGTCGAGGCCCGCCATCATCAACGCGGTGAAGGTCAGGTACCCGGAGTTCACCGGATCCGGGAAGCGCACCTCGATGCGACGCGCCTTCGGGCTCGACACCCACGGGATGCGGCACGACGCCGAGCGGTTGCGCGCCGAGTAGGCGAGCATCACCGGTGCTTCGAAGCCCGGCACCAGGCGCTTGTACGAGTTGGTGGTCGAGTTCGAGAAGGCGTTGATCGCACGCGCGTGCTTGAAGATGCCGCCGATGTACCACAGCGCGAGCTGGCTCAGGCCGCCGTAGCCGTCGCCGGCAAACAGATTGGTGCCGCCCTTGGCCAGCGACTGGTGCACGTGCATGCCCGAGCCGTTGTCGCCGACGAGAGGTTTCGGCATGAAGGTCGCGGTCTTGCCGTGGCGGTGGGCGACGTTCTTGACGATGTACTTCAGGATCAGCAGTTCATCGGCCTTGCGCACCAGCGTGTTGAAGCGGGTGCCGATCTCGCACTGGCCGGCGGTGGCGACCTCGTGGTGGTGCACTTCCACCGGCACGCCCATCGCCTCCAGCGTCTTGCACATCTCGCTGCGGATGTCCTGGAAGGAATCCACCGGCGGCACCGGGAAGTAGCCGCCCTTGTTGGCCGGGCGATGGCCGGTGTTGCCCTGCTCGAACTTCTTGTTCGACGACCAGAAGCCTTCCTCGGAGTCGATCTCGAAGCCGGTGGCCTGCATGGTGTTCTGCCAGCGCACGGAGTCGAAGATGAAGAACTCCGGCTCCGGACCGAAGAACGCCGCATCGGCGATGCCGGAGGCCTTGAGGTAGGCCTCGGCGCGCTTGGCGGCCGAGCGCGGGTCGCGCGAATAGCCCTGCATGGTGCTGGGCTCCAGCACGTCGCAGGTCAGGATCAGGGTGGTGTCCTCGGCGAAGGGATCGAGCACCGCGGTGGCGGCGTCGGGCAGCAGCACCATGTCGGACTCGTTGATGCCCTTCCAGCCCGAGATCGACGAGCCGTCGAACATCTTGCCGTCCTCGAAGGTCGAAGCGTCGATCTGCTTGGCGGGGAAGGTCACGTGGTGCTGCTTGCCGAGCATGTCGGCGAAGCGGAGGTCGACGAACTCGACCTCGTTGTCCTTGATCATCTTCAGCGCGTTTTCGACGGACATGGAGATCTCCGGTGGAAGGGGTGGAACGGAATCGTCCGCACCTTCCATCGCAACCGGCGTGCCATCGGCGAGCGCGGCGCCAAGTCCTTGTTGCGCCGCAAAAAAATGGCAGGGCCTTGGGCTGATCCCGCGTCGAATGCACGCTTTCGGTGCAAGACTGGGGCCCGGTTTTCCCGCTCACGGGGCGAACCCGGTCGGTCCGATCAGTTCCGGGACAGGTAGAGCGCCACGATCGCCCCGGCAAACAGCAGGCGGTAGATCGCGAAGGGCGCGGCCCCGATGCGCCCGATGTGGCGCAGGAAGAAGTGGATCACCACGAAGGCGAACACCGCGGAGAGCACCGCGCCGGTGAGGAAGGTGTCCAGCGGCACGTCGCTGGCGCCAGTGATGACTTCCATCGCGCCGTGCGCGGAGGCCAGCGCGGTGACCGGCACCGAGACCAGGAAGGACATGCGTGCCGCGGCCGTGCGGTTGAGGCCCACGAACAGCGCGGCCGTCATGGTGATGCCCGAGCGCGACACGCCAGGCACCAGGGCCAGCGCCTGCATGCAGCCGATGAACAGCGCCTGCGGCAGGGTGACGTCGTACTCGCTGCGCGCGCCGCGGCGCCGCGCATCGGCCCACCACAGCACGAGGCCGAACACCGCGAGGTTGGCGGCGATCAGCAGCGGGTGGCGCAGTGCGGTGGCACCCGCGTCGCCGAGCGCGAGGCCCACGATGCCCGCAGGGATCGTGGCGATCACGATGCCGATGCCGAGTCGCTGGTCCGGGTTGAGCGCCACGCCCGTCCGGATGCGCAGGCATTCGCGCGCGATCTTGATCAACTCGTCGCGGAAGTAGGTCGCCACCGCGATGAAGGTGCCGCAGTGCAGCGCCAGGTCCACCACCAGGCCCTGGTAGTCCCAGCCGAGGAAGAACCCCGCCAGCGCGAGGTGGCCCGACGACGAGATCGGCAGGAACTCGGTGAGCGCCTGGATCAGGGCGAGGATGATGAGCTGGAGGATGTCCATGCAGCCCGCGATGGTCGGGGGCAGGCGGGGCCGGGGTCAAGGCGCGGGCCCGGATTGCCCGCGGATGGCCCGCGTCGGCTGGGCGCCGGGCGTTGTGGCCGACTGCAGGAGCGCTGCGTGCAGCGCCACCCTCCTCGCAGCAAGCTGTAGGAGCGCTGCGTGCAGAGCGACCCTCCTCGCAGCAATGCGCCAAAGCATCGCGGCGCACGCGCCGCTCCCACAAAGTTCCTGCCCCGCTGACCTCAAGGCCCTATACCCTGGGCCCTCAGCCCTCACCCCTCCCGCAACAACGCCGCATTCAACGTGTAAGTCCCATACACCGACGCCTCATCCAGCACGTGCCCGCGCATCGCGCGATGCAGGTCGGCGGCGGTGAACGCGGTCGGCAGGTCGAGGCGTGCCACGTCGAGCGCGAACAGGCGGAAGTGGTAGCGGTGCACCAGCGCATCGTTCCACGGCGGGCAGGGGCCGTCGTAGCCGAAGTACGTGCCGTCGCCCATGAAGCTGCCATAGTCGTTCACGCCCTGGCGTACGCCGCCGGGGCCCGGCAGATCCTTGCGGCCGCCCTTGACCACGCCGTCGGCACAGGCGCCGGCGGCGATCTCCGTCACGTGCGCGGGGATGTCGGCCATCACCCAGTGGATGAATTCCTGCCGCGGCATGTCGGCGGGCAGGGTGTGGCCGGCCTGGTTGATGTGGTCGAACACGGTGGGCACGTCGGAGTCGACGCACAGCAGCGCGAACGACTTCGTGCCGGCCGGCGCGTCGGACCACGCGAGGTGCGGATTGCGGTTGTCGGACAGCGCCATCGGGGCGCCCTCGCCGGGGCGACCGAAGGCGAACTCGGCGGGGATGGGCTGGCCGTGGGCGAACGAGGTGCTGTGGATCTTCATCGGCAGGCTCCGGGCTCAGGTCAGGGCATCGAACGCGGCGCCGAGGGCGCCGCCATAGGCGAGGTGGCGGCCCGCGGGCAGGCAGCGCGGCAGGCCACCGAGTCCCACCTCGCGCACCGCCGCCGTGGCCTCGGCCACCGGCGCGGGCTCGCCGAGGAAGGCCGCGAGGGACGCCAGCACCGCGGCCGGATCGCTGACCGCCGCATCGCCGGACACCACCAGCACGTCGTCGGCGCCGAGCGCGGCAGCGGCGGCATCGAGGTGGGCACGCAGCCGCGCCAGGCGCTGGGCCGCGCCTTCGAGGTCGCCGTCGGCGCAGCGCCAGCCCGGCGCGCAGCCGAACGCCAGCCAGTTGAGGAAGCCGTCGCGCGGCTCGCGCCGCACCACGATCGCGCGCACGCGGCCGAAGGCGGCCAGCGCGTGCGGCAGCGCGCGCGCGTCGAGCGCCGGCAGCCAGTCGACCAGCCGCGCGTCGGCCGGCACGTTGGCGCGCTCCAGCGGGCGGGCGTACTTGCGCGCGAACAGGCGCGCGAGGTCGGCATCGACGCCGCCGCGGGCCTCGTCCGGCGTGAAGCCGTCGGTGCGCGGCGTGCCGCCGATGCGGTCGGACAGCAGGCGCACGCCCGGCAGCAGGCCGAGCAGGCGCGCGACGCTCTCCACGCCGTCGCCCGGTGCGCCGAGCAGCAGCGCGGCCGGCGCCCGCGCGCCGGCCACCGGCGTGATTTGGCGCGCGCGCGCGGCCTCGTCGACGATCGCCGCGGCGATAGGCATCGGCAGGTCGGGCAGCGGGCCCGCGCCGGCCTCGCGGTGGCCGTCACGCCACGCGTCGACCGCGGCCGAGGTTTCGCCCACTGCGTCGTGCGCGGTGCCCAGCGCCATCGCGCGCAGGCGCTTCTGCGCGGGATTGAGCGTGGCCGGATCGAGTGCCTGCGCCTGCGCGATCGCCTCGCGCGGCGCGCCCTCGCGCAGCGCGGCGCGCGCCAGCATGAGGCGCGCACCGGGGTGCTGAGGGTCCTTGCCGCGCAGGATCTCGGCCTCGGCCTTGGCGTCGTCGTGGCGGCCGATCAGTTCCAGCAGGGCCGCCAGCCCGGCGCGCGCCGCGCGATCCTCGGGATTGCGGTACAGCACGAAGCGCCACGCCTCGCGCGCCTCGTCGGCCAGCCCGGCCTCGGCGCAGCAGGTGGCGAGGCTGTGGCGCGCCTCGAGGTCGTCGGGCGCCAGCCGCACGGCCTCGCGCCAGGCGCCGATCGCCTCGCGCAGCAGGCGCAGGCGCGTCAGGCACCAGGCCAGGGCGGCGACCACGCGCGGCTGGCCCGCGCGGGCTTCCAGTGAATCGCGGTAGAAGGTGGTGGCGCGGCCGAGGTCGCCGCGCGCGCGGAACACGTCGCCCATCATCGCCAGCGCGGGCGCACGCTGCTCGGGCACGGCGAGCAGCACCTTGAGGTGCTCCTGCGCCTCGTCGAAGCGCTTGCCGTACATCAGCGCCTCGGCCAGAACGATGCGCGCGGCGTGGAAGTCCGGCTTGAGCCGCAGCGCGTTGCCGAGCGCCTGCTCGGCGAAGGCCGTCATGCCCTTGGACAGATAGGCACGACCGAGGCTGGCCTGCGGCGCGGGATCGGCGGGGAACAGTTCGGCGGCGCGCGTGAGGTACTTGATCGCGCCGTCGGTGTCGCCGCGGGTGAGCAGCAGGTTGCCCTGGCCGACCAGCACGTCGACGCGCTCGCCGCCGGCACGGCCGGCCAGCTTGAACTGCTCGTCGGCGCGCGCCGTGTCGCCCTGCATCAGGGCGATCTGCGCCAGCGCGCCGTAGGCGCCGGTCAGGTTGGGGTCGAGGCGCAGGGCGGTCTCGAAATCCGCGCGCGCGGCGTCCAGCATGCGCGCGTGCAGTTCGATCCCGCCGAGGGTCATGTAGTAGGGCGCGCGGTCGGGCGCGAGCTCGATCGCACGCCGCACCAGTTCCACCGCCTCACGCGCATCGCCGCGCTGGCGGCGCACCATGCCCAGCAGGTGCAGGGTCTCGGGATCGTCCGGGTTGAAGGTCAGCAGCTCGCGGTAGCGCTGCTCGGCCTCTTCCAGCCGGCCCTGTTTGTGCAGTTCGAGGATCTCTTCCAGCATGGCGGCGGCGGCGCGGCGCGGGTCCGCGGTCTCGAAAAAGGGGCCGGCATTGTGCCAGTTCCGGCTGCTGAACGCCGGGCAACGGGCGCCGAACGCCGGGTCGGCGCGGCGCCTGGCCGCGCGTTGGAGCGTGGGCAACCCCCCAACCACGGAGCCCCGCCATGAAGACCCTCGCCGCCACCCTGCTCGCCCTCGCCGCGCTGGCCGCCGTTGCGCCCGCCGCCGCCCACCCGCATGCGCGCGGCATCGACGCCCGCCAGCACGTGCAGGCGCAGCGCATCGGTGCCGGCGTGGTGCAGGGCCGGCTCACGCGCTGCGAGGCCGCCCGGCTGGGCCACCGCGCCGCGCGCATCGAAGGACGCGAGCGCGCCTATCGCGCGAGTTGGGGCCTGCAGCCGGTGGAGCGCCGCGACCTCAACCGGCGCCTCGATGCCCTATCGCACGACATCCGCGAGCAGCGGATCGATGGCAACGGGTGTTTCTGAAGCGGGAACGACGCGGCACAAGGGTTTTTGTGGGAGCCGCTTCAGCGGCGACTGCGGCATCGCCCAGCGCCGCAGTCGCCGCTGAAGCGGCTCCCACACGCGCCGGTGCGCCTTACGGCGACACCGGCGGATACACGTAGCTCGAGCCCGGGCCCAGCGGCAGTTCCAGCGCCATGTAGCCGGCGAGGAACAGCGACCACAGCACCAGGAACGAGATCGAGAACGGGATCATCAGCGCCACCACGGTGCCGATGCCGGTGTTGCGCACGTACTTCTGGCAGAACACCACCACCAGCGGGAAGTAGGGCATCAGCGGGGTGATGATGTTGGTGCTGGAGTCGCCGATGCGGTACGCGGCCTGCGTCAGGTCGGGCGAAATGCCGAGCTGCATCAGCATCGGCACGAAGATCGGCGCCAGCAGCGTCCACTTGGCCGATGCCGAGCCGATCAGGATGTTCACGGTGGTGGTCAGCAGGGTGATGCCGAGCAAGGTCACCGGCACCGGAAGGCTGGCGGCCTTGAGGAACTCCGCGCCCTCCACCGCCAGCAGCACGCCGAGGTTCGACCGGCTGAACAGCCAGATGAACTGCGCGCAGAAGAACACCAGCACCAGGTAGTAGCCCATCCCGGACATCGCCTTGCTCATGCCCGCGATCACGTCCTTGTGCGTCTTCACGGTGCCGGCGGCGATGCCGTAGGTCACTCCGGGGACCAGGAACAGGATGAAGATCAGGGGCACGATCGACTTCATCAGCGCCGCGTCGTTGGCGGTCAGCGAGCCGTCGGTGCCGCGCCACACCGAATCGCCCGGCAGCGCGGCGAGCGTGAACACGGCCGCAGCGAGCACCATCGCGCCGAGCGCGAGCCACATTGCGCGGCGCTCGACGGGCTTCAGCGGCTCGAAGGTCGGCATCTGCGAGGTATCGCCGTCGACCGCGGTCGAGCGCACCAGGCGCGGCTCGATCACGCGATCGGTGAGCACCCAGACCACCACCACCACCAGGATCGACGACGAGGCCGTGAACCAGAGGTTGTTGACCGGGCTGACCTGGTGCGCGGGATCGAGGATCTGCGCGGCCGCCATCGTGATGTTGCTGAGCATCGGGTCGAGGCTGGTCGGCACGATGAAGGTCGCGCTGTAGGCGCCCGACACCGCGGCGAACGCGGCCGCGATGCCGGCCAGCGGATGGCGTCCTGCGGCATAGAAGATCACGCCGGCGAGCGGGATCACCAGCACGTAACCGGCGTCCACCGCGTAGTGCGAGAGGATGGCCACGAAGGCCACCATCGGGGTCAGCATCGACTTCACCGTGACCTGCATCAGCGCGCGCAGAACCGCGTTGATGAAGCCGGTGTGCTCGGCGATGCCAAGCCCCAGCATCGAGACCAGCACCACGCCCAGCGGCGCGAAGGTCACGAAGGTGTTGACCATCGCCGAGAAGAATGCGGTGATCGACTCGCCGTCGAGCAGGTTGTTGATCACCAGCGGCGCCTTGCTGCGCGGGTCGATCACCTCCCAGGTGACGCCCGACAGCGCCCACGACAGCACCGCGACGACGCCCATCAGCAGCACGAACAGCAGCGCGGGGTCGGGCAGCTTGTTGCCCACGCGCTCGATCCAGTCGAGCACGCGTTGCAGGCGGGTGGGGCCGGCGGACGCGGCGACGTCGGAGGGGGTTGCGCTCATGGGGGCTCGCGGGGCTGTGGGCGGCGGGGTAACCCGTCCGGAGGCGCGACGTTCCGCACGCGGGCGTGACGATTTCGTGAGGCCGCTGCGCCGCGCAGGCGCTGGCGCCCTCACGGCGGGCCCGCCGACGCGCCGGTCCAAGACCTGCGCGAGCACCGACCTGGGCCGCGCGGCGGCACGACCGGCAGGGCGACCGGCGGCCCGGGCATCGGGCCCCCGCATGCCGGTGCGGCGTCTGTTTCGCGGGTTCGCCAGCGCGCCTCGGCGCTGCCGCCGCCATCGCCCGCGGGCGCGGCCCATGCGCGGCCTCGGCGCCGGCGCTAGCATCCGCCGCGCAGGGGTCCACACCGGGAGGGTGCGCCATGCGTCTGCTCAAGGTCCTGTTTTTCGGCGTGGCGGCGCTGCTGGTCGCGGCGATCGGCACCGCTTTCTTCCTGCCCGCCCAGGTGGCGACCGAACGCAGCATCGTGATCGACCGCGCGCCCTCGATGGTGCACGCGGTGGTCGACTCGTTCGCGCTGTTCAACCGCTGGTCGCCGTGGGCCGAGCTCGACCCGAACACGCGCTACACCTTCGAGGGCCCGGAGCGCGGCGTGGGCGCGTCGATGTCCTGGGCCAGCGACGATCCCAGCGTGGGCAGCGGCACGCAGACGATCACCGCCTCGACGCCCGGCGAGCGGGTCGAGACCGCACTCGACTTCGGCGACTTCGGCACCTCCCGCGCCGTGCTGTCGATCGCGCCGGAAGGCGAGGGCAGCAAGGTCACCTGGCGCTTCGAGACCGAGCTGCCGATCACCTTCGACGGCAAGTTCTTCTTCGGCGTGCTCGGCCGCTGGTTCGGCCTGACCATGGCCGAGGCGATCGGCAGGGACTACGACAAGGGTCTCGGCAAGCTCAAGGCCCTGCTGGAGGGCATGCCGCGCGCCGACATCGCCGGCCTGGAAGCGGTGGTGCTCGACGTCGCCGCCCAGCCCGCCTACGTGGTGCCGGGCCTGTCCTCGGGCACCGACAGCGCGTCGTCCAGCCCGGTCCTGGGCGCAGCCTACGGCGAGATCGTGGCGCTGGCGCAGGCCAGCAACATCAAGCTCGCCGGCCCGCCCTACACGGTCATCCGCGGGCACTCGGGCGACCAGTGGCAGTACGACGCCGGCATCCCGGTCGACCGCAACGACGTGCCGCCGACCGGTCGCATCACGGCCACCCGGACCCATGCCGGCAAGGTGGTCGATTTCCGCCATCTGGGCGCGTACGACACGCTCGATGCCACCCATGCCAAGGCCGAGGCCTGGCTCGCCACGCGCGGGCTCACCGCGGGCGAACCACGGATGGAGATCTACGTCAGCGACCCGGTCAGCACGCCGGCCGCCGAGGTGGTGACCCTGGTGCGCATCCCGGTGCGCTGAGGCGGGCTGCGGCGAGGATCGCCGCCAGCGCGGCCGCGCGCTGGAGCAGGACCTCGCGATCCCAAAGCCGAAACACGCGCAGTCCGTGCCGTTCCAGGAACGCGGTGCGTGCCGCATCGTAGCGGTGCGCGTCGAGATGCTGGCCGCCGTCGAGCTCGACGACCAGCCGGCATTCGATGCAGGCAAAGTCAACCGTGTAGCGCCCGATGGCATGCTGGCGCCGGAACTTGAGGCCCGCGAGTCGGCGGTTGCGCAGGTGGAACCACAGCGCGTGCTCGGCATCCGTGCTGTCGCGACGGAGCAGGCGTGCGAATTCGCGCGGTGGAAGACGATGCATGGCGATTCCTTTCACTGGGGCCGGCGGCACTCCTGGCCACGGTTCGCGGAGTCCAGCGCGGGTTCGCCCCTCACCCCTTCCCCCTCCCCGCTGCGCAGGGCGAGGGGTTCAGTGCGCCCGGGCGCCGTGGTCTCGGGCGCGCGCCAATGGGCGCCAGGGGCGACCCGAACGTGCGGGCCCCATCAACCTGAAGGATCCCCTCTCCCCGCGCAGCGGGGAGAGGGGCAGGGGTGAGGGGCGGACGTGCCGCATCCCCGATTGCCGCGACCCGCAGCGCCGGCGCGATCAGCCCTTGGGCTTGCGGTTGGCCCGCGCACGCGGCGCGGGCTCGACCACCGCCGGCGTGCCGGCCCAGCCGTGCTTGCCGCGCACCTTCGGCGGTGCCTTGGCGCGTGGCTTGCGCGGCTCGGGGGCCTTGATCTCGAGCGCGGTCTCGGCCTTCGCATCGTCCATCGCGACCACGATCGTGTACTTGCCCGGCAGCGCGTACAGGCGATGCCCGAGGCGCACCGACTCCGCGTACGGCGTGCGCGCGAGTTCGCCCTCGGTGGCGGCGGGCGTCTTGGCGTCCTTGGCGCGCTTGTCGTTGGCGAACGTCTCGGCCGCCAGCGCCAGTTGCTGGTCGACCAGCACGTCCCAGGCGTAGGCGTTCACCCCGGCCTTCGCATCGAGCGCGATCTCGCGCAACGGCTGCGCGTTCTCGTCGAGCACGCGCAAGGTGGCCTTGCCGTCGGCCTTGGCCCAGAACGTGCCCGCGACCTCGGGGCGATAGGCCGCGTCGTCGTACCACCACACCGGCTTGCTGCGCCAGCCACGGTCGGCCTGCAGCGGGGTCAGCGGGAACACGTGCACGGCCTTGCCGCGCACCTCGGCCGTGAGGTCCTGCACCGGCAGCACGTCGACGATCCAGGCGCTGCGGCCGTGGGTGCCGATGACCAGCTCGCGCTCGCGCGGGTGCACGATCATGTCGTGCACCGGCACGTTGGGCAGGTTCTGCTGCAGGCTCAGCCAGTTCGCACCGCGGTCGAGCGAGACGTACACGCCGCGATCGGTGCCGACGTACAGCACCTCGGCGTTCTGCGGGTCCTCGCGCACCACGTTGATCGGGCTCGGCGGCAGGCCGCGACCGATCTCGCGCCAGGTCTTGCCGGCATCGTCGGTGGCGTACAGGTACGGCGCGATGTCGTCCTGGCGATACCCGTTGAGCGACACGTAGGCGCGCTTCACATCCACGCGCGAGGCCTCGACCCGCGTGACCCAGCGCCCGGCCGGCAGGCGCGCGTCCACGCGCCGCCACTCCACGCCGCCGTCGTCGGTGAACCACACGTGGCCGTCGTCGGTGCCGGCCCAGATCGTGCCGAAGGCGAGCGGCGACTCGCTGAAGGTGGTGATGGTGGCGAACGGCACGTCGCCGCGCTGCGTCGCGGTGGTCAGGTCGGGGCTGATCGGCGTCCAGGTCTCGCCGCGGTCCATCGAGCGGAACAGGCGGTTGGCGCCGAAGTAGACGATGTCCGGGTTGTGCTCGGACAGGCGCACGGGCGTGGCCCAGTTGTAGCGCAGCGGCGCATCCTCGATCGACGGCCGCGGGCGCACTTCCTGGCCGTCGCTGCGCCGGTACCAGCCGAACTGGTAGCCGGTGTAGACGGTCTTGTTGTCGCGCGGGTCGACCGCGACGTACATGCCGTCGCCGCCGCCGATGGTGCGCCAGTCCTGGCCGCGCTCCCAGTCGGTCTTCGACGAGCCGACCATGGTGCCGTTGTCCTGCAGGCCGCCGTAGACGTTGTAGGGCTCCGCACCGTCGACCATGATCGTGTAGAACTGCCCGACCGGCTGCGCGTCGAGCTTGAGCCAGGTCTTGCCGCCGTCGTAGCTGACGTCCACGCCGCCGTCGTTGCCGACGATCATGCGCTGCGGGTACGCGGGGTCGATCCAGTGCGCGTGGTAGTCGACGTGCACGTCCTCGTCGTGATTGCCGACCCAGGTCCTGCCGCCGTCGTCGGAGCGCACCATCGGCACGCCGACGATGAACACCCGCTCCGGGTCGTCGGGCGCGACGCGGATGGTGCCGAAGTAGTAGCCGTAGGTGAAGGTCACCTCGGTGATCGGCTGCTCGTGGGTGCGCCGCCAGGTGGCGCCGGCGTCGTCCGAGCGCCACACCTCGAGGCCGCGGATGTCGGTGTCGAACAGGTTGGCGTTGCCGTCGGTGAGGCGCGCGACCAGTTGCGCGATGGTGATCTCGTCGTTCTTCACCATCTCGACCAGCTTCTTCGCATCGAGGCTGTTGTCGAGGTCGGAGGAGCGGATGAAGGTCTCGATCTCCTCCGGGTCCTGGCGCAGGAACTCCTCCTTGCTCATCCGGCGCAGGCGCTTGGGCGACAGCGGGCGCTCGCCGAGGTCCTGCAGGGCCTCGGGCAGCGGGCCCTGGTGGTCGATCGAGGCGTAGATCGTGCGCGGCTGGCTCGGCGAGACGCTGAGCCCGATGCGGCCGATCTCCGCGCCGCGCGGGAAGCCCTCGAGGCGCGTCCAGTTGCGGCCGCCGTCGGTCGACTTCCACAACCCGGAGCCGACGCCGCCCTCGACGAAGTTCCACGGGGTGCGCGAGCGCTCCCAGGTCGCGGCGTAGAGCACGTCGGGTTCCGACGGCGCGGACGCGATTTCGATCGCGCCGGTCCATTCGTTCTCGCCCTTCAGCGTGTGCTCCCACTTCGCACCACCGTCCCAGGTGCAGAACACGCCGCGCTGGCCGCCGGTGGTGTACTGCTTGCCGAGCGCGGCCACGCACAGGTGCTCGCCGTTGGTCGGGTTCACCCACACGTTGCCAATGCGGTCGGTGTCGGCCAGCCCGACGTGGCGGAAGGTCTTGCCGCCGTCGTCGGAGCGGAACAGGCCCAGCCCGCCGTAGTTGGAGCGCGCCGAGTTCGGCTCGCCGGTGCCCACCCACAGCCGCTGCGGGTTGTTCGGATCGACCGCGATGTCGCCGATCACCGTGGTCGGCAGGTAGTCCGTCAGCGGTTCGAAGGTGACGCCGTTGTTGGTGGTCTTCCACACCCCGCCGGTGGCGTAGGCGACGTAGAAGCCATACGGCTGGCCGGGGATGTTCTCGACGTCGACCACGCGGCCGCCCTGGCCGGTGGGCCCGATCGAGCGCCACTGCAGGCCGTGGAAGGGCGAAGCATCGCGCAATGCCTCGTGCTGGCGCACCGCCGCCCAGCGCTGGGCGTCGGTGGCCGGGTCCTGCGGCTTCGGCCGCGCCTGCGCGGCGCCGGCGCCGAGCGCGCCGAGGATGGCCAGGACGATGAGCGGACGGGCGCGTGGCGCCATGGTGGATTCCTCCCCGGGGAAAGGCGCCGAACATAACCCGCCGCCGGGGCCGGATGCCATGCGACGGATGGCAGGGCGGTGCGCCGCGGGAGCTCCTCGTGCGGCGCCAGATCGGGTCACCGGGGTGGGAGCCGCTTCAGCGGCGACTGCGGCACCCCGGCACGCTGCAGTCGCCGCTGAAGCGGCTCCCACACAAGGGCGCCCCCGGTGCGCCGCGGGAGCGGCGCGCGGCCGGTGCCGCGTCCGCGAATCAGGACTTGCCCGTCGGCGCCCCTGCCGCGTCGCGGTCGCCCTCGAACAGTCGGGCCAGCTCGGCGCGCGCCTCGGCCGCGCTCTGGATCAGCGCGCTCTCGTCGTCGTGGATCAGGTACTGCTCGCGCAGCATCGCCTCGTCGTGCTCGCGGAAGCGCTCGATGCGGGCCGCGGCCGTCGCCTCGTCGACGCCGAGCCCTTCCAGCGTCTTGCGGGTCAGCAGCAGGCTGGAATGGAAGGTCTCGCGCACCACGCAGTCGACGCCGAGGTCCATCAGCTTGAACACGTGCTGGCGGTTGCGCGCGCGGGTGAGGATCTTGAGGTGCGGGAACAGCCGCTTGGCGATGCGCGCGGTGCGCACCGACAGCTCGGGATCGTCGATCGCCACCACCAGCACCTGCGCGCGGTCGGCGCGCGCGGCGCGCAGCAGTTCGGGCCGGCTCGGGTCGCCGAAATAGATCTCGGCGCCGAAGCGGCGCGAGAAATCGACCTGCTCGACCTTCGGCTCCAGCACGGTGTGCGGGATGCCCTGGGCCGAGAGCACGCGGGCCACGATCTGCCCCACGCGGCCGAAGCCGGCGACGATCACCCTCGGGTCGGTGTCGGGCATCGCGTCGAAAGGTCGCGTCTCGCGGCGCGCCATCCCGCGGCCCAGCGCCGCGGCGGCCAGCACCGCCAGCGGCGTCAGCGCCATCGACACGCCGACCACCGCCAGCGACAGGCCGAAGGTGGTCTCGTCGAGCAGCCCGGCCTTGCGGCCCTCGCTGAGCACCACGAAGGCGAACTCGCCGCACTGGCCGATCAGCGCGCTGAGCAGCAGCGCCTGCGGCGTGGGCAGGCGGCCGATGGTGCGCCCGACCGCGAAGATGATCGGCGACTTGATGGCGAACACCGCCAGCACCGCCACCGCTACCACCAGCGGGTGCTGGCGGATCAGGTCGATGTCGATGCTCATCCCGACCGCCATGAAGAACAGCCCGAGCAGCAGGCCCTTGAACGGCTGGATGTGTGATTCGATCTCGTGGCGGAACTCGCTGTTGGCCAGCAGCACGCCGGCGAGGAAGGCGCCGAGCGTCACCGACAGGCCGGCCAGCTGCATGATCGCCGCGGTGCCGATCACCACCAGCAGCGCGGCGGCGGAGAACACCTCCACGCTGCCGGCGCGCGAGATGGCGCGGAACAGCGGCGGCAGCAGCAGGCGGCCACCGATGATGACCGCCACGATGGTGCCGACCGCCTTGCCGAACGCGATCCACTCCGCGCCGGCCGATGGTGCATCGCCGGCACCGGCGGCGAGCAGCGGGATCAGGGCCAGCACCGGGATCGCCATCACGTCCTGGAACAGCGAGATGCCGAACGCCTGCTGGCCGTGCTCGGCGCCGACCTCCTTGCGCTCGCCGAGGACCTGCAGCGCGATCGCGGTCGACGACTGCGCGAGCGCGATGCCCAGCACCAGCGCGGCGCGCCAGTCCGGCACCACCAGGTACACCAGGCCCGCGCCGACCGCGATGGTGATGCCGAGCTGCGCCCCGCCCTCGCCGAACACCACCCGCCGCATCACCCACAGGCGCTGCGGCGACAGCTCGAGGCCGAGCAGGAACAGCAGGAACACCACGCCCAGCTCGGCCACCCGCAGGGTGTCCTCCGAGTCGGTGACGAAGGCCAGCCCGTCGGGCCCGATCACGACGCCGGCGACCAGGAACCCGAGCACCGCGCCGAGCCCGAGGCGATTGAACACGGGAACCGCGATGACCGCCGCGACCAGGAAGACCAGCGCGGTTTCGATGAAGCCTTCAGGACTCATGGGACCTCCGGTGTCGGCGGCATGATGCCGTGCGCAGCACGCTGCGCATAGCATCGGCGGTGCAGGCGGGTGGCGGCGCCCTGGTGATGGTGCCGCGCCGTCGTGGGAGCACTGCGTGCAGCGCGATCAGGGTGCGGCGAGCTTGAACCGCTCGCGGCGCACGCGCCGCTCCCACAAATCGCGGCTGGCTTGTGGGAGCGCTGCGTGCAGCGCGATCAGCGTGTGGCGAGACTGAACAGCTCGCGACGCACGCGCCGCTCCCACAACCGCCTGCCACAACCGCCTGCTACAACCCGCCTTCAACGACGCCGTACCCGCAGCACCGCGCCCACCGGGCCATTCAGACGAGTTCGTTGGCGATGCGCGCCAGTGCCGGCATGGCGACCAGCCGCCGCGCCAGCGCGATGCCGGATTCGATCTCGGCGCCGAAGCGGCGCTGCGATTCGGCGAGATCGGCAGCGCGATCGACCGCCGAATAGGCGTGCTCGGTGGCCTTGGCGTAGCGACCCAGCTCGGCAGCGCAGGCCGCGTTCAGCGACGCGACGGGTGCCTCGATCCCCAGGTGCGCCGCGACGCGCGCCAGCACGCCACGCGGATCCGCCAGCAGGGCCTCGAAGTCCAGCCGCAGCAGGCGCGGTGCGATGCCCGCATCGGCGGCGAGGTTGGCCATCCGCGCGCATTCGCCGATCCAGCCCAGCGCCAGCACCTCGCCGAGCCCATGCTCGTGCAGGCGCAGGTCGTCGCGACCGAGGATGGTGTGCAGCGCGGCCAGCCGCGACGGCGCGAAGCGCAGGGCATCGGCTGTCGCATCGGGCGACTTGAGGATCGTCGCCAGCCAGGCGCGCAGCGGGATGTGCATCGCCACCGCGCGCGCTTCGGAAAATCGCAGCAGCCAGGGCGCGACGAGCGCGTTGCAGGAACTGGTGGCCTTCACCACCACGTGGCGCGTGTCCTCGAACCGCCGGTCGAGCAGGCCGAGCATCGACGCCAGCGCGCGGTCGACCTGCGCGGGCGACCAGGCCGTGGTCGGCAGGTGCTGCGTTTCGTACGCCTTGGCGAGCACGCGCAGCACCAGCGGCTCGCGCAGGCCGAGCGTGCCGGGCAGATGGTCGAGCAGGCGCGAGAGCAGGGTGGAACCGCAGTGCCCGATGTGGAAGATCGCCTGCGGCGCGCGGCCGGCCAGCGCGTCGCCCTGGGCGAGGACCGAATCCAGGGGCAACCAACCCCCGTCGCGGCGCGCGCCGCCGAGCGCGCGCTGGTCGAGGAAACTCGCGCGGCGCAGTTCGGCCTCGGGCAGGTCGACCAGCAGCGCGCGGCGCCCCGGCAGGTCGACCTGGTGCAGGAACACGCCCGGTTCGCTGGCGAGGCGCGTGGTACGGCCGAGGAAATCGCTGCTCATCGGCGCATGATGCCGCGCCCCCGTCAACGCGCAAAGCGGCGGCGCGGGCGAACGCGCGTGGGAGCGGGTGAACGCGCGTGGATGCGGGCGAACGCGGCGATGGCGGTCTCGGCGACCGCGGCGATGGGGGTCACGGCGAGCGTTGAGGTGGCGGTCGCGCGCAAGCGCGCTCCTGCGGCCGTGGCGTTCCGCTCAGGTGCCACGCGGCTTCGCGCGGTGCGTGGCCGGCGCATTCCACGGATCGTCCGGCCACGGATGGCGCGGGTAGCGGCCCTTGAGTTCCTTCTTGACCTCGGGATAGGTGCGCTCCCAGAACCCGCGCAGGTCCTGCGTGACCTGGATCGGCCGCTGCGCCGGCGAGAGCAGGTGCAGGGTCACCGGCACGCGGCCCTTGGCCACGCGCGGGGTGTCGGCCGCGCCGAACATCTCCTGCAGCTTCACCGCCAGCACCGGCGGGGCACCGGGCGCATAGTCGAGACGCAGGCTGCGCCCGCTGGGCACCTCGATCGCCACCGGCGCCTGCTCGTCGAGCAGCCGGCGCTGCGCGTGGTCCAACTGCGCCGACAGCGCGTCGCCGAGTGCCGCGGGGCCGAGGTCGGCGAGCTTGCTCGCACCATCCAGCCAGGGGCCGAGCCAGTCCTCGAGCCGCGCCAGCAAGCCTGCGTCGCTGAAATCCGGCAGTCCGGCATCCGGCAGCCAGCCGCGCAGGCATTCGACCCGCGTGCGCCACTGGCGCTGCGCATCCGTCCAGGGCAGTGCGTCGATGCCGAGCCGGCGGATGCCTTCGACCAGCAGCGCCGTGGCGGCGGCGTCCTTCGGCACCGGCACCCGGCGGCGCGCGAGCACCAGCGCGTCGTAGCGCTCGACCTCGTTCGCCTCCAGCGCGCGGCTGGCGTCGTTGAACGCGAGTTCGGTGGCGCGCACGAAGCGCCCCGCATCAGCCTCTCGCAAGTGCGCCTCGTCGACCGGGGCGCCGCGCTGGATCATCGCGTCGCGCTCGTCGTAGCGCAGCTCGCTGGCGACGAGCCACGCCGCCCCGTACAGCCGCGAGTCGTCGAACAGCCGCGCGCCGCGGCCGTTGGCCAGCGTGTAGCGGCGCGGGTTCGCGGGATCCTGGCGCGCCACGCGGTCCGGATAGGCCAGCGCCAGCACCTCGCCGGCGGCGTGCGGATCGTCGTGCTGGCGTTCGCGTTCGACGCCGGCGCGGCGGCGCAGGTCTGCCGCGACCTGCGCCACCTGCGCCAGCGCGCCGGCATCGGCATCGGCGGGCGCGCGGCGGTCGGCGCGCCAGCGGGCCAGCGCTTCCAGCCGCGTGCGCACGTCGTCGCCACGGCGCGCTTCGCCGCGCAGCACGTCGCGCGCCTCGACCAGCGCGGCGAGATCGCAGGCCAGGCCGCGCAGCGCCGCCGGTGCCGCCAGGATGGCGTGCGCCAGCCGCGGATGGGTGGGCAGCCGCGCCAGCGCGCGGCCGTGCGCGGTGATGCGCCCCGCGGCGTCGATCGCGCCCACGCCGCGCAGGCGATCGCGCGCCTCCGCCAGCGGCCCCGGCGGCGGCGCATCGAGCCAGCGCAGGTCGGCGTCCCCCCAGGCCGCGAGTTCCAGCGCCAGCGGGGTGAGTTCCACCTGCATGAGTTCCGGGCGGATGCCGGGATCGAGGCGCTGGCTTTCCGGCCACAGGCGCAGGCAGAGTCCTTCCGCCACGCGGCCGGCGCGGCCGGCGCGCTGGTCGGCCGAGGCCTTCGAGATCGACACCGTTTCCAGCCGCGACATGCTGCTGGCCGGATCGAAGCGCGGCTCCCGGGCCAGACCGGTGTCGACCACCGCGCGCACCGCGGGCAGGGTCACGCTGGATTCGGCGACGTTGGTGGCCAGCACGATCCGGCGTTCGCCTTCGGCCGGCGGCGACAGTGGGAGCTGCTGCGCGGCCGGATCGAGCTCGCCGTGCAGCGGCAGGATCGTCGCCGCGATGCCGGCGAGCGCGCGCGACAGCTGGTCGATCTCGCGCTTGCCAGGCAGGAAGACCAGCACGTCGCTGGCGGTGTCGTCGAAGGCCGCCCGCACCGCGCGGCGCGCGTGCGCAAGCCAGTCCTCGGGCGCCTTCGCGGGCAGGTGGCGGATCGCGACCGGAAAGCCGCGACCCTCCGAGCGCAACCGCGGCGCGTCGAGGAAGCGCGCGAGGCGCTCGCCCTCCAGGGTGGCCGACATCACCACGATGCGCAGGTCCTCGCGCAGGTTGGCCTGGGCATCGAGCGCCAGCGCCAGCCCCAGGTCGGAGTGCAGGTTGCGTTCGTGGAACTCGTCGAACAGCACGGCACCCACGCCCTCGAGCGCCGGATCGTCCTGCAACATGCGGGTGAGGATCGCCTCGGTGACGACCTCGACCCGCGTCTGCGGCCCGACCTTCGATTCACCGCGGATGCGGAAGCCGATCGTCCCGCCCACCGCCTCGCCGCGCTGGCGCGCCATGAAGGTCGCTGCCGCGCGCGCGGCGATGCGGCGCGGCTCCAGCATCAGCACCTTGCCGGCGAGCCACGACGCGTCGAGCAACGCCAGCGGCACCTGGGTGGTCTTGCCCGCGCCGGGCGGGGCTTCGAGCACGAGACGATTGCCGCGCGCCAGCGCATCGACCAGCGCCGGCAACAGCGGCGCGATGGGCAGGTCGGCGCGCATGGCGCGGGAGTGTGGGGGTGGGGGCACCCGGCCGCAAGCCGGATCGCCGGGGTCAGGGGACGCGACGCGCTCGCGTGCGCACCTGGACATGCCCGTTGTGGGAGCGAGCAGCGCTCGCGACCGCAAGCCCGTTGCCACCGCGCCATCGTAGGCTTGCGGTCGCGAGCGCTGCTCGCTCCCACACCGGTTTTCGGGTTCTCCGACGGCAGCGGCGTGCGCCGATCGCCCGCGCCGCTCCCAAAGGGTCTCCGGCTTGCCGCTGCACTTCGACGATGCGGGCTGGGTGGGAGCCGGTTTCACCGGCGATCGCCCTGCCGAATCCCTACCGCGGGCCCTCGCCGGTGGAACCGGCTCCCACAAGGGACACGCGTGCCTGCTGTGGGAGCGCTGCGTGCAGCGCGATGGGGCCGCTGCAAGCCACCCAGGCGCGCAGCGCGGGCGCCGCGGTTGCCCGGTGCCTCAGGGCGCCTTCGCGACGTCCTCGGCCCGCGCCTTCATGCCCGCCAGCACCTGCGGCAGTTCCGCGGCCAGCGCGCGGATGTCGAGGCCGGTGCGGGCCTGCGCTTCGTCCAGCGTCAGGCCGGGCGGCAGCAAGCCATCGGCGGCGGCGAGCCGCTGCGACAGGCCGACGGCCGGTCCGGCCAGCGCCTTGCCGTCGTCGGCGGACGCCGGGCCGACGCCGGTCTGCGCGTAGGTCTTGCTCGCGCTGCGGAAGCCACGCACCGGGTAGAAGGGGCCACGCTCCGGATTGCCGCCCTCGCGGAAGATGCTCATCACGCCGTCGAACTGGTCGATCCCGGCGTTGACGAAGTAGGCGAAATACGTCGCGCTGGAGGAAAACGTGCCAGGGATGTCCTTCACCACGATCAGGGTCTCGCGCGTGCCGGCGTTGAAGTACCCGGCCACGTCGTGGTCGCGGCGCGCGATGCTGTTGCAGCGCGTCTCGGTGTCCTCCGGCCGGCAGCCGAGGAACTGCGGCGGATTGCGCGTGCGGTCGATGCCGTCGATCAGCAGCACGTCGCCGAAGTACGGATAGTCGCGGAACGGCCACTCGCTGGTGTTGCCGCGGGTGCGGAAGTCGATCACCGCCTGCCATTCGCCCTGCATGCGCGCGGTGCGATCGCCGATCGCGGAAAAGCGCTCGATCGGGATGGTCTGGCCGCCCCAGGTCAGGTTGGCCTCGGTCTCGGTGCGGAAGTCGATGCGCACCGGGCCGGCGGCGCCGGGTTGGGACACCGGGGCGCGGTACGGGCAGCCCAGGCATTGGCCGCCGCTGAAGGTGTTGAGCTGCCCGGTGTAGACCACGGTCTGCAGGGCACCCTGGCTGTTGTACGTGTAGACCAATGGCCCCGCGCTGTTGACCCACAGCGGCGCACCGTCGGCGCGGAACAGGTAGCCGGTCACGATCAGGACGTTGTCCTGCACTTCGAGGGTGAGGCCGCGGCCGTTTTCGGCAGGGTTCCACCACAGGCCGCCTTCGGGGACGAAGGCGGAGGCGGGCGTTGCGGTGACGGCGAGCAGCAGGGCGGCAAGGCGGCGCATGGCTGGGTCCCGGGAAGCGGATGGGGCAGGCTCACAGGCTGCGGCCTGCGCGCTGAATCGGGTTTGAACTCCGCCCCGCTATGATCGCGCGCCCCGCGTTGCCCGTCAGCCCCCATGCTCCTCGTCGACATCGGCGCCAACCTCACCCACGAAAGCTTCCGCCACGACCTGGACGCCGTGCTCGAACGGGCGCGCGAGGCCGGCGTCGCCCGGATGGTGGTCACCGGCGCCAGCGCGCAGGGCTCGGAGGACGCGCTGGCGCTCGCGCGCCGCCACCCGGGGCTGCTGTACGCCACCGCCGGCGTGCACCCGCACCACGCCGGCGACTACAGCGCCGACACCGACACCCTGCTGCGCACGCTGGCACGCGAGCCCGAGGTGCGCGCGGTAGGCGAAGCGGGCCTCGATTACTTCCGCGACTATTCGCCGCGCGCGGCGCAGCAGTTCGCCTTCGAGCGCCAACTCGGCATCGCACTGGAGACCGGCAAGCCGCTGTTCGCCCACCAGCGCGACGCGCACGATGATTTCATGGCCATCCTGCGCCCGCTGCGCGACCGTCTGTCGCGGGTGGTGGTGCACTGCTTCACCGGCGGCCAGCGCGAGCTGTTCGAGTGCCTCGACCTCGACTGCGACATCGGCATCACCGGCTGGATCTGCGACGAGCGCCGCGGCACCCACCTGAAGGAACTCGTGCGCAACGTCCCCCCGCATCGACTGATGGTGGAGACCGACGCGCCCTACCTGCTGCCGCGCGACCTGCCGCACAAGCCGAGCCACCGGCGCAACGAGCCGATGTACTTGCCGCATGTGGCGAGGGCGGTGGCCCACGCTCGCGGAGAGGCGCTGGAAACGTTGGCGGCAACGACGACGGCGACGGCGAGGGCGTTCTTCTCGCTGCCCGAGGTCTGAGGCGGGTTCCGTGCGTGCGGCACAGTCGGACTGCTTGAGCGGGCCCAGGGCCCAGGGCTCAGGGCCCAGAAAAGCGCGCTTCGTAGCAGCTCTTACTGGGCCCTGAGCCCTGGGCCCTGGGCCCGCTGGAACTGCAACGGGCGCACCGAGCGCAGTGACACAGCCCGTCGCTCAGGACCGCATCCCGACACCCTTGGTCAGCAACCGCAACGACACGAACGCCAGCACGACCGTGAACCCCACCATCACCGCATAGGCGATGCGCAGGTCGACGTCGGTGGTGCCCAGCAGGCCGTAGCGGAAGGCGTTGACCATGTACAGGATCGGGTTGGCGTGGCTCACCGCCTCCCAGAAGTCCGGCAGCAGGTCGACCGAATAGAACACGCCCCCGAGGTAGGTCAGCGGGGTCAGCACGAAGGTGGGCACGATCGAGATGTCGTCGAACTTCTTCGCGTAGACCGCGTTGATGAAGCCAGCCAGCGCGAACACCGTGGCGGTGAGCACGAAGGTCGACAGCGTGATCCAGACGTGGTGGATCTGGATCCGGGTGAAGAACATCGCGATCACCAGCACGATCGCGCCCACCATCAGGCCGCGTGCCAGCGCGCCCAGCACGTAGCCGGTGAGGATCACCCACGGCGGCATCGGCGAGACCAGCATCTCCTCGACGTAGCGGCCGAACTTGGAGCCAAAGAACGACGACACGATGTTGCCGTAGCTGTTCTGGATCACGCTCATCATGATCAGGCCCGGCACGATGTAGTCGATGTAGCGCATGCCGCCCATCTCGCCGATGCGGCTGCCGACCAGGTTGCCGAAGATCACGAAGTACAACAGCATGGTGATCGCGGGCGGGACCAGGGTCTGGCCCCAGATGCGCATGATGCGGCGGATCTCGCGCGAGAGGATGGTGTGCAGCGCGTGCAGCCGGGCCGATGCGTGCATGGTCAGGCCGCCTTGTTGCCTTCGACCAGGCGCACGAACAGCTCCTCGAGGCGGTTGGCCTTGTTGCGCATGGAGTTGATCGTGATGCCGGCGCCGGTGAGCGCGGCGAACACCGAATTGAGGTCGTGCGCGCGGCCCATGGTGGCCTCGAAGGTGCTGCCGTCGACCCGCGCCAGCGCCACGCCGGGGATCTCCGGCAGTGCGGCCGGCAGTTCCGCGGCGGCGTCGAACACGAAGGTCTCGACGTCGAGCTTAGCGATCAGCTGCTTGACCGTGGTGTGCTCGACGATCCGCCCGCGGTCGATGATCGCCACGTTGCGGCACAGCTGCTCGGCTTCCTCCAGGTAGTGGGTGGTGAGGATCACCGTGGTGCCGGCGGCGTTGATGGCGCTGACGAACTTCCACATCGAGCGGCGGATCTCGATGTCGACGCCCGCGGTGGGTTCGTCGAGGATCAGCAGCCGCGGCTCGTTGACCATCGCGCGCGCGATCATCAGGCGCCGCTTCATGCCGCCCGACAGGGTGCGCGAGGGCACCGCGTGCTTGTCCCACAACTGCAGTTCGCGCAGGTACTTCTCCGCGCGCTCGCGGGCCAGCTTGCGCGGGATGCCGTGGAAGCCGGCCTGGTTGACCAGGATCTCCAGCGGCGTCTCGAACTGGTTGAAGTTGAACTCCTGCGGCACCACGCCGAGCAGCGCCAGCGCGCGCTCGCGGTCGCGCTGCACGCAGTGCCCGAACACCTCGACCCAGCCGGCGCTGGGGTTGACCAGGGTGGTGGTGATGCCGATCAGGGTCGACTTGCCCGCGCCGTTCGGCCCCAGCAGGGCGAAGAAATCGCCTTCGGCGACCTCGAGCTCGATGCCCTTCAGCGCCGCGACCCCGTTGGCATACGTCTTCTGCAAGTCGCGGACGGCGAGGGCGGGTACGGCCATGGACGGGGGCGGCTCCGGGCGGGCGGGGCGGCCGGCGACGACGCGCCGGCCACGCGGGGCGCGTAGTATACGCGGCCCCCGCACGCGCCCCGCCCCATGTCCGAACACTTCACCCTGCGCCTGGTCCGCAGCCACATGCTGGCGCCGAGCGTGCGCCACATGGCGTTCGCGCGCACCGACGGCGCGCCGCTGCGCTTCATCCCGGGGCAGTTCCTGCAGATCCACTTCGAGGACGGCGGGCGCACGCTCAAGCGCAGCTACTCGATCGCGACCTTCCATGACGACCCGGCCAATCCCGAGGGGCTGGTCGAGATCGCCGTGTCCTACGTCGAAGGCGGGGCGGCGACCCGGCTGCTGTCCGGCCTCGAGGTCGGCGGCGAGATCGCCGCCAGCGGGCCCTACGGGCGGTTCTGCCTGCACGACGCCGATGCCAACGGCCGCTACCTGCTGATCGCCACCGGCACCGGTGTCACCCCCTATCGCGCGATGCGCCCGCTGCTCGAGCAGCAGGTCGCGCAGCGCGGGATCGAGGTCGTGGTGCTGTTCGGCGCGCGCAATCCCGGCGAGGTGCTGTACGGCGCCGAGTTCCGCGCGCTGGCCGAGCGCGTGCCCGGCGTGCGCTTCATGCCCTGCCTGTCGCGCGAAGGCAGCGCCACCCCGCACCCGGACGAGCGCCGCGGCTACGTGCAGGCCGCCCTGGCCGCGCTGGCCCCGGACCCGGCGCGCGACATCGCCTACCTGTGCGGCAACCCGAACATGGTGGATGCCTGCTTCGAGGCCCTGAAGGGCCACGGCCTGCCGATCCCGCACATCCGCCGCGAAAAATACGTCTCCCCGCCCGACCCCAAGCGCGCAGCGGCGACCTGAAGCGGCGGGCCGCGAGTACTCCGGACTTGCGGTAGGTCCATCGCGCTGCACGCAGCGCTCCCACAGAAAGCGCGCGCGGGCGGGGTGGGAGCCGATTCCACCGGCGACAGCCCTGCGACAAGACCACGGCCCTGTGGGAGCGGCGCGAGCGGCGCGAGCTTTTCGGGCTTGCGGCACGCCCATCGCGCTGCACGCAGCGCTCCTACAGAAAGCGTGCGCGGGCGGGGTGGGAGCCGGTTCCACCGGCGACAGCCCTGCGACAAGACCGCGCTCCCTGTGGGAGCGGCGCGTGCGCCGCGAGCTTTTCGGGC
This sequence comes from Lysobacteraceae bacterium, assembly GCA_021299185.1. Classification (GTDB taxonomy): domain Bacteria; phylum Pseudomonadota; class Gammaproteobacteria; order Xanthomonadales; family Ahniellaceae; genus UBA4656. Next base: position 28,075 of record JAJTHZ010000078.1, read on the forward strand.
TTGCGGCACGCCCATCGCGCTGCACGCAGCGCTCCTACAGAAAGCGCGCATGGTGGGGCGTTCACCACGGGGATTTCACGTGACTTCCGGCCCGTGAACCCGTGCCTTGCAATGTTCACGATTGATGCGTACCGTGAATAATCACCGATGAGCCGAATCACCACCCACCGCCCCGCCGCGCCGCCGATCCCGACCGAACGGTTCATCGGGCCGGAGGAACTGCGCCTGCTGGCCGACCCCGTGCGCGAGCACCTCGTCAACGCGCTGGTGCCGCGCGCGCGCACCGTGGCCGAGGTCGCCGAGGGCCTGGGCTGCGCGCCGACCCGCCTGTATCGCCACGTGCAATTGCTGCTCGACGCCGGCCTGCTGGTGGTCGAGCGCGAGGTGAAGGTGCGCGGCGTGGTCGAGCGCCACTACCGCGCGGCGGCGCGCACCCTGCGCCTGCGGCGCCCGCAGTTCGCCGCTGCCGCCGGGGATGCGGGCATCGAGGCGATCCTGGCCTACGCGCTCGACCAGTCGCGGCGCGACATCGCCGGCGCGGTCGCCGCGGGCCACATCGACCCCCTGCACCGCCATCCCGATCCGCGCGCCGTGCTGGCCTGGCGCTGCGTGGCCCGCGTCACCGCCGCCGAGCATGCGCGCCTGCAGAAGCGCGCCCTCGCGCTGTACAACGAAGTCGAACGCCTCGGTCGCCGCGCGGCGCCGCAGGGCGCCCTGTTCGCGCTGTCGGTCGCGCTGTTCCCCTGCGACCCGGTGGGGCAGCGCGCGCGCCGCGTCGCGAAGGCGCCCTCGGCCGGCGATCGACCGCGGGCGCGCGCCCGCGGTCCCGGCGGGAGTGGCCCGGCCACCGTCGCGCAACGCACCGTCCGCCGCACCAGCCGACACCCGAAGGAGAGCCGCTGATGGACCCGACCCCGTTTCCCGATCCGCCGCGCGCGGACGCCGTGCCCCTGCTCAAGCGCAAGGTCACCTGGCGCGAGCTTGCCATGACCCTGGTCGGGGCCGCGCTCGGGGCCGCACTCGGCTACGCCGGCGTCCACGCCGGCCGCGCGCTCGGCGGCGTGGAACTGAAGACGCATTTCGACCTCGACCTGCTGACCCTGCTGCTGGTGCCCGCGATGTGGCTGGTGGTGGTGATGGCCCACGAGTTCGGCCACCTGCTGGGCGGCCGGCTCGGGGGCATGCGCCCGCTGATGCTGTTCGCGGGCCCCCTGCACTTCGAGTTCGGCGCCGACGGCCGCACGCGCCTCAAGCGCAACCGCGTGCAGTCCTCGTTCGGCGGGCTGGCGGCCTGCGCACCGCGCGCGGACTCCGGGCGCGGCCAGTTCGCGCTGCTGGTCGCCGGGGGTCCGCTGGCGAGCTTCGCGCTGGCCGCCCTGCTGTGGCCGCCCGCGTTCGCGCTCGGCGGCTGGTGGGGTGGTTTGCTGCTCGCGACCGCCGGCCTGTCGGCGCTGATCGGCATCCTGACCCTGGTGCCGCTGCGCGCCGGCGGCTTCACCAGCGACGGCGGCCAGTTGCTGGGGCTGGCGCGCAACGACGCCGAGACGCTGCGCAACCTCGCGATGGCGCCGCTGCTCGCGCAGTCCTACGCCGGCGTGCGCCCGCGCGACTGGAACCCGGGCCTGCTCGACGCGGCGACCGGTGAGTCGAAGGACCCCACGCAGCGTCGCCTCGCGCAGCTGCTGCGCGCAGGCGTGGCCGAGGACCGCGGCGACTTCGAACAGGCCGACGCGCTGTGGCGCACGATCGCCGCCGGCTTCTCCGAACCCGACAGCGAAAAGGTCGCACCGGCCATGCGCGGTGCGATGGCGCTCGGCGTGGCGGCGTGGCTGGCGCACCGGCGCCGCGACGGCGCGGTCGCGCGGCGCTGGCTCGACGCGGGGCGTCGCGGCTTCAACGATCCATCCGTGCTCGCCTTCACCGAAGGCGCGGTGGCCTGGGCCGAAGGCGATGCGGCGACCGCACGGACCAAACTCGCGGAATCGCGCGCCCTGCTGCCGCGGCTGGCCGACCGGGGTGGCGCCGTGGTGCTCGCCGAGTCGATCGACGACATCGCGCGCGCGCTTGACGCGAAGATCACGCCCGCGGGGCCGGCGGCTGCACCAGCATGACTTCAGGCCCGCGCATGCCACCGCATCCGTGGCACCCTGTGCACGCCGACCCTGGACGGGACGGCATCCATCCGACCGTGGGGAAGACACGATCATGAGAACCTTGCTTGGTGCGGCCACGCTGCTGCTGGCCGCCGGCGCCGTCGCGCCCGCGACCGCGCGCACGCTCGGCAGCCTGGAGTTCGAGCCCTGCGGGCTCAGGTCTCCCGGCCTGCCGGTCAACATCGATGCCCAGTGCACGACACTGAAGGTGCCCGAGGACGCCTCGAAGCCCGACGGCCGGCAGATCGAACTGGCGATCGCCTGGGTGCCGAGCCGCGCCGACGAGGCGCTGCCCGACCCGGTGTTCATGCTCGCCGGCGGCCCCGGCCAGAGCGCGCGCGAGGCCTATCCGGGCGCCGCCGCCGCGTTCCGCGACCTGCGCGCGCGCCGGCACGTGATCCTGGTCGACCAGCGCGGCACCGGCGGCAGCAACCGCCTGTCGTGCACGCCGACCGAAGCCGAACTGCAGGGCGACGCGATGGAATCGCCGGACGCGATGCGCGCGTTCGCCGCGCGCTGCCGCGAGTCGCTGTCCGACCGCGCCGACCTGCGCTTCTACACCACGTCCGAGGCGGTGGCCGACCTCGACCGCGTGCGCGCGGCGATCGGCGCCGAGCAGATCAACCTGGTCGGCATCTCCTACGGCACGCGGGTCGGGCTCGAGTACCTGCGCCGCTTCCCGGAGCGCACCCGCACCCTGGTGATCGACGGCGTGGTGCCGCCGGAACTGTTCCTCGGCAACGACCACGCGAAGAACCTAGAGGCCGCGCTGGCGCAGCACTTCGAGCGCTGCGCCAAGGACGCGACCTGCAGCGAGCGCTACGGCACGCCGCAGCGCACCCTGCAGGACCTGTTCGCGAAACTGCGCGAAGCACCGGTCGAGGTCACCGCGCGCGACCCGGTCACCGGCGTGATGTCGACGCGCGCCTTCGGGCCCACCGAGCTGACCACCGTGGTGCGGCTGTTCTCGTACTCACCGGGCATGGCCGCGATGCTGCCGCTGGGCCTCGCCGAGGCCGCCGCCGGCCGCTTCGACACCCTGCTCGCGCAGTCGCGCATGGTCGGCGAGGTGATGGGCGAGACGATCTCGCTCGGCATGCATTTCTCGGTCAGTTGCGCCGAGGACGTCGACGGCCTGGTCGCCGATCCGACCGATGCCGGCACCACGCTGGGCAACGCGCTGGTCGAGGGCATCAAGGCCGCCTGCGAGGAATGGCCGCGCGGCACCACGCCCGCCGACTTCCACGCGCCGGTGAAGAGCGACGTGCCGGTGCTGCTGCTGTCGGGCGAACTCGACCCGGTGACGCCGCCGCGCTACGGCGAGCAGGTCGTCTCCCACCTGCCGAACGGCCGCCACCTCGTCGCCCGCGGCACCGGCCACAACGCGATGCCGGCCGGCTGCATGCCCAAGCTGGTGAGCCTGTTCGTGCAGGACGCCAATGCGAAGGACCTCGACGCATCCTGCCTCGAGCGCCTCGTCGACACCCCGCCGTTCGGCGGTTTCCACGGCTGGGAGCCCTGACATGATCGAAGTCCAGGACCTGCGCAAGACGTTCAAGACCAAGGCCGGCGTGGTCAAGGCGGTCGACGGCGTGTCGTTCACCGCCCGCGACGGCCAGATCACCGGCCTGCTGGGACCCAACGGGGCGGGCAAGACCACCACCATGCGCATGCTCTACACGCTGATGGCGCCCGAGACCGGCCGCGTGCTGGTCGACGGCCACGACGCCACCCGCGACCCGACCGCCGTGCGCCGCGTGCTCGGCGTGCTGCCGGACGCGCGCGGCATCTACAAGCGCTTCAGCGCGCGCGAGAACATCGCCTACTTCGGCCAGCTGCACGGGCTCGACGAGGCGACCATCCGCGCGCGCACCGACGGCCTGGTGTCGGCGCTCGACATGGCCGACTTCGCCGACCGCCGTTCGGAAGGCTATTCGCAGGGCCAGCGCACCAAGACCGCGATCGCGCGCGCGATGGTGCACGACCCGAAGAACGTGGTGCTCGACGAGCCCACCAACGGCCTCGACGTGATGACCACCCGCGCGATGCGCGGCTACCTGCAACGCCTGCGCGCGGAGGGCCGCTGCGTGCTGTTCTCCAGCCACATCATGCAGGAGGTGGCCGCGCTCTGCGACCACATCGTGGTGATCGCCAAGGGCCACGTGGTGGCGCAGGGCAGCGCGGACGAACTGCGCGAGCGGACCGGGTTGCCGAACCTCGAGGACGCTTTCGTGAAGATCATCGGCAGCGACGAGGGGCTGTTCGCATGAACACCGTGTTCACCGTGTTCCGCAAGGAACTGACCGACGCCTTCCGCGACCGCCGCATGGTGATGGTCAACTTCCTCCTCATCCCGCTGCTGATCCCGATCGTGTTCGGCACGCTCACCTCGGTCGGCGCCAAGCAGCAGCGCGAGCGCCTCGAACAGGCGCTGGAGCTGCCGGTGGTCGGCGCCGAGCGCGCGCCGAACCTCGTCGCCTGGCTGCGCGCCAACAACGTCGACGTCAAGCCGGTCGAAGGCGGCCTCGACGAGGCGATCCGCGCGCAGACCTACGACGTTGGACTGACCGTGCCCGAGTCGTTCCCCGAGGAGTGGCGCGAGAGCCGCCCGGCCGAGCTGCAGCTCACTTACGACGGCTCGCGGCCCAACCAGACCGGGCCGTCGATCCAGCGCATCCAGGGCCTGCTCGCTGCCTACGGCAGCGAACTGGGCTCGCTGCGCCTGGTCGCGCGCGGCGTCCATCCCGGCGTGGCTTCGCCGGTGCTGGTCACCAACCGCGACCTCGCCACCCCGAAGGCCAATCCGCTCACGGCGTTCTTCGTCGCCTACCTGCTGCTGATGCTGTCCTTCATCGGCGGCATGCATCTCGCGATGGACTCCACCGCCGGCGAGCGCGAGCGGCAGTCGCTGGAGCCGCTGCTCGCCACGCCGGTCACCCGCGAGGGCATCGCCAGCGGCAAGATCCTGGCCACCGCCGCGTTCGCCATCGCGAGCATCGTCACCACCGGCCTGTTCTACAAGTACGGCTTCGGCTTCTTCGCCGAGGAAGGCTCGCGCTCGATCATCGACACCTCGGCCGCGCTGCTGGGCCAGTTGTTCCTGGTGATCCTGCCGGTAGTGCTGCTGGGCGCGGTGTTCACCACGGTGCTCGCCGCGCAAGCCAAGAGCTACCGCGAGGCCGGCAGCTTCGTCTCGCTGCTGATGTTCATCCCCATGGTGCCGGTGTTCGCCGGCCAGTTCCTGGTGGTGAAGGAAAAGCTGTGGATGTTCGCCGTGCCGCTGTTCGCGCAGAACCAGATGATCACCCGCCTGGTGCGCGGCGAAACACTGACCGCGCCGGAGTGGGCGCTCGGCATGGGCACCGGCCTGGCGCTGGTGGTCCTGTCCTGGCTGGTGGCGGCGCGGCTGTACAAGCGCGAGCAGCTCGCGATCTCGGGCTGAGCGACCGATCGGCGCCGCGAGCGAACCGCTCGCGGCGCCAGTGCCCCGACGGCAGGCACGCATCGCCCGGCAGTCCTTGTGGGAGCGAGCATCGCTCGCGACCGCGGACGCCGGGACTTCGGCAGGCCCCACAGGTGCCGGTCGCGAGCGATGCTCGCTCCCACAACCGTCCTGCGGCCCCGATCACTGCCGCAAACGCCGGCCTCACCCCTCGCCGGA
>JAJTHZ010000050.1 GCA_021299185.1 Lysobacteraceae bacterium
CAGCAGCGCACCGGCCTGGTCCTGCAGGCTGCGCGCCGACGCGGCGGCCTCCTCGACCAGCGCCGCGTTCTGCTGGGTGGTGGTGTCGAGCTGCCCGACCGTCTGGCCGACCTGCTCGATGCCGGTGGACTGCTCGGCGCTGGCGGCGCTGATCTCGCCCATGATGTCGGTCACCCGGCGCACGGATGCGACGATGTCGGCCATGGTCTGGCCGGCGCGTCCGACCAGTTCGGTGCCCTCGTTGACCCGAGTGGTCGAGTCGCCGATCAAACCCTTGATCTCCTTCGCCGCCGCCGCCGAGCGCTGCGCCAGCGCGCGCACCTCGGAGGCCACCACCGCGAAGCCGCGGCCCTGCTCGCCCGCGCGCGCGGCTTCCACCGCCGCGTTCAGCGCCAGGATGTTGGTCTGGAACGCGATCCCGTCGATCACGCCGATGATCTCGCCCATCTTGCGCGAGGCGCGCTCGATGCCGGACATCGTCTCGACCACCTGGCCAACCACCTCGCCGCCGCGGCCGGCGACGTCGCCGGCGCTGCTCGCCAACTGGTTGGCCTGCTTGGCGTTGTCGGCGTTCTGCTTGACCGTCGCGGTGAGCTCCTCCAGGGAGGACGCCGTCTCTTCCAGGCTGCCCGCCTGCTGCTCGGTGCGCTGCGACAGGTCGTTGTTGCCGGAGGCGATCTCCTTCGCCGCGATGTCGATCGCCTGCGCGGCCGACTGGATGCCGGACACGATGTCATTGAGCTGTTCGAGCGTGCGGTTGGTGTCGTCGCGCATGCGGCCGAGCATGCCGCCGAAGTCGCCGGTGACCTTGCGGGTGAGGTCGCCGTCGGCCATCGCCGAGAGCACCCGCGACACCTCGCCCAGCGCACCCTCGACCGCGACCAGCAGGGCGTTGAGGCCCTCGGCCAGCACGCGATGGAAACCGGTCTTGCCGTCCACGCCGATACGACCCGAGAAGTCGCCGATCGAGGCCGCGCGCACGATCCCGCCGACCTCGGCCTCGATCGACGCCTCGAGGAAACGGTCGCGCCACTCGACGACGGTGCCCTGGCGGGCCCCGTCGGGATCGACGACGCGGGACAGGTTCTGCCGGATCGTCCGCCCGGCCAACTCGAACTCCGCCTCGTGGGGAGCGGCGAGCGATTCGATCAGTGCAGGGTAGCCGTCCGACCGCGGCAGCAGGGCGTCCACGCTCTGGCCGACCAGGGTCGCGGCACTGTAGCCCGGCGCCAGGGCCGCGATCGCGTCCTGGTGCTGCTCGAAGAAACTGCGCATCGCCTTGTTCGCGAAAAGAATGCTGCGGTCGTTGTCGAGCAGCATCAGGTTGGTGCGCGCGTTCTCGAGGCCCTCGCGGATGCGGCTGTTCTCAGTCGCCACCGCGCGATCGCGCTCGATGCGCTCGCGCAGGTTGGCGACCATGCGGTTGAGCGCCGCCGCCACCCGTCCGATCTCGTCCTGCTTGCCCTCGGCCATGCGCACGTCGAGGCGTCCACCGGCGACCTGCTCGATCGCCGCAACCGCGGCCGCCAGCGGCCGGGCCACGACCCGCCGCACCACCAGCCACAGCAGCACGCACAGCACGACGGCCAGGCCGATCGCGCCGAGCAGCATGCGGTCGCGCATCGCCACACCGACCGCGCGCATCTCGGCCACCGGCTGCGCGCCGATGACCACCCAGTCCCATCCGTCGAACGGATAGGCGGCGAACGCCCATTCGGTGGCGACGCCGTCGGCGCCGACGATGCTGGCGTGGATGGCGCCTTTGCGCGCGGTCGCGAGGGCTTCGAGGTAAGGCTTGCCCGCATCGTCCAGCAACTCGCCGACCTTGCGTCCCACCGCCTCGGGGTGCACGACGAAGGTGCCCTGGGCCGGACCGGCCCGCTGGTCGACGATCATGAAGTAGCCGGTCTCGCCCAGCGATGCCATGCCGACCCGGCTGCGCAGCGAAGTCAGCCCGGCGCCGATGTCGAAGCCGACGAAGGTCGCGCCTGCGACCTCGCCCGCCGCGTCGCGGATCGGCACGTACTGGGTCATGTAGTCGGTGCCGAACAGCGCCGCGCGGCCGACGTAGACCTTGCCGTCCACCAGGGTCTGCCACGCCGGGTGGGTCGCATCCAGCGCGGTGCCGACGGCCCGGCTGCCGTCTTCCTTCTTGACCGAGGTGCTCACCCGCACGAAGCGGTCGTCCACCCGCGCGAACACGGTGGCGACCGCGCCGGTGGCCGCGTTAAAGCGATCGACCGCGTCGTAGTCGAGGTTGACCACCCGGCCGCCGACCCGCAGGACCGGCGTGTCGAATTCGCCGACGCGCACCGTGGCATCGGGTTCGACCGCGAGTTCGCCGCCGAGCATCGCGCCGAACACGCCGTGCAGTCGCTCGGCCGTGCCGCGCTGGCCGCTCTCGTAGACCGACAGGCTGTCGACCACCAGCTGCGCCTTCTCGCCCATCTCGGCCAGCACGTCGGCTTCGATCTTGTCCGAGGCGAACTTCCCGGCCAGCATCGCCGCCGGCAAGGTCGTGAGCAGGATGGCGCCGCCGAGGGCGGCAACCAGTTTGGCGCCCAGCGACCAGTGGCGGGCGGTGCGCTGCGGGTGGGCGTCGGCTTTGTTCATGGCAGGGTGGTCCGTCCTTCGGGTCGAGGCTGGAAGCCGACCTTCAAGCCGCGTGCCAATCGTGATTGCGATGTCTGGATGCGGACCCGGCGTCCACACGGACCTCTGGCGGCGGGTTTCCGACGCCGACCGGCCGGACCCCGCCGGCGCGCAGGCGCACCGCGCCTGCGCGCCTGGTCGGTCACTGCACCGCGGTGAGCCGCCCGCGCGGCGGCGTGCCGCGCACGCCCGTCCCGGCCGTCGGCTCGGTGCGGAACACCGACACCGCGCGCACCATCGCCCCGGCCTGTTCCTCCAGCGAGCGCGCTGCCGCCGAGGCCTCTTCCACCAGCGCGGCATTCTGCTGCGTGGTCTGGTCCATCTGGGTCACGGTCTCGCTCACCTGCTGGATGCCCGTCGACTGCTCCGACGAGGCCGCCGTGATCTCGGCCATGATGTCGGTGACGCGCCGCACCGCGGCCACGATGTCCTCCATCGTCGCGCCGGCCTTGGCGACCAGCAGGTTGCCGCTGCTGACCTTCTCGCCGCTGTCCTGGATCAGGCCCTTGATCTCCTTCGCCGCCGCCGCCGAGCGCTGCGCCAGCGCGCGCACCTCGGAGGCCACCACCGCGAAGCCGCGGCCCTGCTCGCCCGCGCGCGCGGCTTCCACCGCGGCGTTCAGCGCCAGGATGTTGGTCTGGAACGCAATCCCGTCGATCACGCCGATGATCTCGTCCATCCGCCGCGAGGACTGCGCGATCGCCTGCATGGTGGCGACCACCTCGCGCACGATCGCCCCGCCGCTGCCGGCGACGTCGCGTGCACCGGCCGCCAACTGGTTCGCCTGCAGGGCGTTGTCCGCGTTGGCCTTCACGGTCGCGGTCAGTTCCTCCATCGAGGCCGCCGTTTCCTCCAGGCTGGCCGCCTGTTCCTCGGTGCGCTGCGACAGGTCGTGGTTGCCGGCCGCGATCTCCTTCGCCGAGACGTCGATCGAGGCCGCCGAGGCCTTGATGCCGCCGACGATGGTCGCCAGGCGCTCGGCCGTGGCGTGCGCATCGTCGCGCATGCGGCCGAACAGGCCGCGGTACTCGCCGTTCATGCGCGCGGTGAGGTCGCCGGCCGCCAGCGAGCCGAGCATGGCACCCACGTCGGTGAGGCCCGATTCGGCGCGCGCCATCAGGGTGTTGAGCGACTCCACCATCTGGCGGAAGGCGTGCTGGAAGCGCGCCGCGTCGCCGCGGCGCGAGAAGTCGCCGTCGGCCGCCGCATTCGACAGTTCGATGATCGCCTCGTTGACCGAGCCGAGGTTGCCGCGGATGCGGTCCATCGCCTCGGTCATCGCCGCGCGCTTGCCGGGCAGGCGATCCATCGCGACCGACAGGTCGCCCTGCGAGTAGGCGGTCGCCACCGCCGCCATCCGCTCCTGCACATGGATGTGGCCGTGGGCGAGGTCGTTCACCGCACGCGCCAGTTCGCCGAAGGCGCCGGGCAACGTGTCGGCTTCGATCCGTACATCGGTGTCGCCGGCCTCGTGGGCGGCGGTCATCGCGCGCTGCGCGGCCTCGAAGCGGCGCAGACTGGCACCGATCCGGGCCAACTGGTCGGCGATCTCCTGCATTTCGTCGGTCGACTGCAGGTCGATGCGCTCGGGGAACTCGCCGGCCGCCAGTTGCGTGCTGGCCCGCGCCAGCCCGCGCATGGTGGCGCGCATCGAGCGCCGGAAGCCTAGGAAGAGATAGATGGCGATCAGCAGCGACACCGCCACCCCGCCCATCGAGAGGATCTGGTCGCGGACCAGCACGGCCTCGCGGGCCGCGAGCGCCGTCACGAGAGCATTTGCCGCGTCCTCCTGGAAGGACTGGATTTCCTGGATCAGCCGCTCGCCTTGCGCGTCGAGCTCGGCGTGCGACAGCGCGGTGGGTTCGCCGATCCGAATGCCGGCGTGCAGGGCGGTCTTGAACGCATCCGCGTCCTTGCGCAGCACCTCGAGCAGCGGCCCAAGGCGCGCCTTCAGGGCCGGGTCGGCCTCGTAGGCAGCACCGAGGATGCCCTCGGCCTGCACGAACGCAACCTGCGCCACGCGCAGCTCGCCGACCGTGTCCACCAGGTCCTCGACCGTCGCCGCACCGCGCGCGATCGCATGCCAGGCATGGCCGTGCGCGGCGGTGATCGCGGACGCCATCATCGGCAGGCGGGTAGTGCTGGCGTCCATCAGGCCGTAGGTGTCGAGCGCCGGATCCAGCGCGAGGCTGGAATCGATCGTCACCCGTGCCATCAACGCGTCCAGCTTCGCCAGCACGTCGAGCTGCAGCGCGAACACCTGCTCGGCGTCCGCGCCGCTCGCGCTGCGCAGTGCCTGCCAGGCATCCTTGGTCGCCTGCAGTTCGTCCGCCACGGTCCAGCCCTGGCCGTCGGCGGCCATCCAGGCGTCGATCGACGCCAGGTGGCGCTCGAACTCGGCGCCGGTCTCGGTGGCGCGCTGCATCACCGGCGGGTCGCCGCTGGTGGCCGACTGGCGCGCCATGCCGTGGCGCGCGAGCGCCGACGATGCCTCGCCATAGGCGGCGATCAGGCGCGCGCCGCGCAGTTCGTCACGCACGAAGGCCATGTCGGCGTTCACCTTCGGGATCAGCAGCAGCAGCAGCAAGGCGATGCCACCGACGATCGCCGAGCCCATGAAGGCCAGCTTCTTCGGCATCTGTGCACGGTCCATGACGCGCGCTGCGGGCCGGACCGCGTGGTAGAGCATGTCGCCGATCTTCAATGCCATGGTGTGTCTCCGTATCCGTTGGGGCTTGGTTGCGTGCACGCATCGTCGACGGCCGCCATGGCCGACCGACATCGTGAGGGGGTGGGGGTGGTGGCGCTGCCGCCGCCCGGCAGTCCACCCACCGCACGCTCACGCTGCGAAAGCGGGTTACGGATGCGCGATGCAATAGACGTGCCGATTCCGCGGCGCTTCGGCCGGGCCGGTGCGTGGCGGACGAGGGCGGGGGGAAGGCGCGGCGCCAGCGTCGCGCGCCGGGCGTCCGCAATGGGTGCGGGATGGGGCGAAACAGCGCGGGAAATCCCGTGCAGCGACACGCGTACCGATCCAGCGGAAGGCGCAGCGCGGCGGCACCAATGCTCGACGCGCCCTTCTGACCCTTCCGCTGTCAGCCTGACGCCGGGCCTCCCGTGGCGTCGACGCAATGACACAGGGCGTGACGATTCATCACCAGGCGTCCACGAATCAGCGTCGGATGGCCGACGGACGATCGACCCGCGTGCGCGGGCACCGCGACCTGGATGCGTCGGCTTGGCGGCAAAGCCACGCTCGACCGGGCGTCACTGCCCCATCGGCAACCACAGGCGTACGGCGACGCCGTCCGCGACATTGCTGGCCCAGACCCGGCCGCCGTGCATCTCGACCATCACGCGCACGCCGAGCATCGCCAGATGGTCCCTGGCCTGCCCGTCGCCCGCGCCCGCGTTGGCGTTGAACAGCGAGAACATGCGCGCCAGCTCGTGTGGCGGGCGCCGCGCGCCGCGCCGGATGCAGGCGAATTCGACCCGCGCGGGCATCTGGTCGTCCGCCTCGCGCGTGCCCCACTCGACGCGCACGGTCGACCCGGGATCGGCGAGGTGCGTCGCCTTGCGCAGCAGCGCGCGCAGCATGTGGTCGAGCATCGCGCCATCGGCCAGCACGCTCACTGCGTTGCTCGGCCCGTCCACGGCCAGCCTGATGCCGTTCGGCGCGGCGCCCTGCTCGGCGTGCACCGCCTCGCGCAGCACGTAGCCGATGTCGCAGCGCGACATCCGCGGCGTCAGTTGCTCGGATTCGGCCTGGATCGCCTCGGCCAGTTCGCCGACGATGCGCAGCATGGCGTTGGCCGACTCGATGATGCCGTCGAGCTGCGGTCGCAGCGTGCCGTCGTCGGGCACCGCCGCGGCGTCGCGCAAGGAGCGCGCGAAGCGGGTGACGCGGGCCAGCGGCTGCTGAAGTTCGCCGACCAGTCGCTGCGTCAGCCGCGCGTGGCTGGCGCCGGCGGCGATCGCCTGCGCGTGCAGTTCCGCGAGTTGCCGGGTCTGGTCGTCGATGCGCTGCTGCAGTTCATCCTGCCGCAGCAGCAGGCGCGACTGGTCGACCAGCACCGCCACGCACTGCGGCAGCCCCGCGGTCTCCTGCGGCACGCCGGAGAAACGCAGGTCCCAGCAGGCGCGCGTTTCGCCGGCGGCGGTCAGCAGCGCGATCTGCGACACCTGCTGGGTGCCGCCGTTGCAGGCATTGGCCAGCGCGTTGAGCACCATACCGCGGTGCTCGGGCACCACGCGCTGGCTGAAAAAAGGTGCAGGCCGTCGAGCGACCCGATCCCGAACAGGCGCGCCGCGATGTCGTTGCAATCGACGATCTGGCCGCGCGCGTCGACCTGCAGCACCGGCTCGGGATGGGCGAGGAACAACTGGCGGAAGTGTTCGAGCGCGGATTCGGCGGACTGTTCCGCGGCCCGCAACTGGTCGTTCTGCAGCAGCAGTTCGGCCTGGTAGGTGCGCAGTTCCTCGGTCAGTTGCCGCTCGGTGGCGGTGCCGCCATGGACTTCGCCGAGCGCCGCCTCGATCCGCCCCTGGCGGATCAGGGTGCGGACCGTGTCGGCGTCCGGCAGCGACGGCTTGCGCGCCTCGTCCATCCGGGCTCAGCCTTCGGCCGGCGCCGACAGACCGGCGTCCGCCCAGCGGGTGACATCCACGTGGCTCACCACCACACCGCCGTCGGCCTGCCGCAGTGGACGTACGTGCATCAGGTACCAGCGCTCTTCGGTGGGCGGGTGCCAAGGGTAGCGCAGGCTGAAGGCATCCGCGTTGCCGTTCAGCACGCTGCGCAGCCCGTCCAGGGCCCGCGCCGCGTCGGGATCGCCGCCGCAGCGCTCGCAGACCTCGAGATAGCTGCGGCCGACGTCCGCGGACGGCACCGCGGCGCCGTTGTCGGCGCCGAACTGCCGCCAGGCGGCGTTGACCATGCCGATCACGCCGCGCGCGTCGAGCACCGCCACCCGCTCCGGCAGGGAGTCGATCACCGCCTGCAGCAGGCGCACCGCGCGCAGCGAGGTCACGTCGAGGAAGGTCGCCACCACCCGCGTGCTGACGTTACCGACGGGCGAGCATGACAGGACCCGCACCTGGAACCAGCGGCCGTCGCGGGACGCGACCTCGCGGACCCGCTCGTCGACCCCGTGGGTCGCCGCGCGCAGGTCGTCGACGAGCTCGGGGTAGGCGAGCACGCTGGAGAACTCGGTCAACGATCGACCGAGGTCCGCCTCGCGGAAGCCGAACAATCGGGTCGCCTCGCTGGTGAAGCGGGTCAGCCGCAGGTCGCCGTCGAGGAACACGGTCGGCACGCGCGAGGCGCGCGAGAGGCTGTCGAGGTCGACGTTGGCACGATTGAGGAGATCGATCCGCTCCTGGTTCTCGGCATTGACCGCGTAGAGTTCCTCGTTGACCGACTGCAGTTCCTCGTTGGTGGCCTGCAGTTCCTCGTTGGAGGTCTCCAGTTCCTCGATCGTCGCCTGCAATTTGTCGCGCGTGTGGGCCAGTTCCTGCTCCAGCACCTAGATGCGCACCTGGGTCTCGTTGGACAGGTCGATCGGCGCCCCGGGGTCGCCGAGCACCGGCTGCCCCGCCGGCTCGAAGCTCAGCAGCATCGGCCACGGCCCCGCCGCGCGCTGCAGCGGCCGCAGCACCAGGTTGTAGCGCGGGCCGCTGCCGTCGTCGCTCGGGGCCACCTGGTCGATGCGCGCCGGCTCGAGGTCCTTGGCCACCCGGTGGGCCAGCATCTTGACCAGCGGCGCCACCGCGGGCGGCAGCAGGCCGGTGGCGTCCAGTGACACCGCGCCTTCGCGGAATGCGATCACCTCGCGCACGTCGCCGAACACGTCGATCAGTTCCAGCCGGTCGCCCAGCAGCAGGCTCGGCGGCACGTACTGGGTGAACAGGCGTTCGCGGGCGCGCTGCACGACCTCCTGGTCCAGCGAGCGCGGCGTGCGATCGCGCGGCTCGGCGACCACCCCGGCGCGCGCGCGCAGCGGGGCACCGGCGCCGCTCGCATAGGCGGTCAGGCGCGGGTTCCGCAGCCGGTAGAGGCGCGCGCGTCGACCACGTCGAAGTCGCGCGCCACGCCCCCCAGGGTTTCGCTGGAGCCCAGGAACAGATACCCACCGGGCCGCAGCGCGAACTGGAAGCGCCGCAGCACGCGCTCCTGCGCCTCCGGCTGCAGGTAGATCAGCAGGTTGCGGCAGCACACCAGGTCCAACTGGGTGAAGGGCGGATCCTCGACCACGTTGTGGCGCGCGAAGACGAGGTTCTGCCGCAGTTCCTTGCGCACCACGAAGCCGTCCTCGCGCGCATCGAAGTAGCGCGCGAGGCGCCGCTCCTCGACCTCGTCGGCGATGCCGCGCGGGTAGAAGCCCGCGCCGGCGGTGGCCAGGCACTGCTCCTCGGCATCGGTGGCGAACAGCTTCAGCGCCGGCCAGCGATGCGAGGCCTGGAACGCCTCGTCGAACAGCATGGCGATCGAGTACGCCTCCTCGCCGGTCGCGCAGCCGGCGACCCAGACCCGCACCGGGCGGCTGGCCTCGGCCGCCTTGACGATCGGCTCCACCGCGTTCTGGCGCAGGGAATCGAATGCCTCCGGGTCGCGGAAGAACATCGTCACCGGGATCAGCAGGTCGCGCTTGAGGGCCTGCAGTTCGTCCGGGCGGCCGCGCACCGCCGCGACGTAGGCGCCGACCGTGTCGCAGGCGGTCAGGTGCATCCGGCGCAGCACGCGGCGGTTGAGGGTGGCGGCCTTGTACTCGCGGAACGCGATGCCGGTGGCGTCGTGCAGCAGATGCATCAGGTCGGCCATCGCCTCCGCGTCCGACACCAGCAGGTCGGCCGCCGGCGGCTCGGCGCCGCTGGCCGTGGCGACCGGCAGCGCGAGCTGGGTGGCGAGGTGCGCGCCCATCGCCTCCACGTCCAGCACCGTGTCGACCACGCCGGAGCCGATCACGCTGCGCGGCATGCCATCGAAACGCGCGGTGGCGGGGTTCTGCGCGATCACGTAGCCGCCGTTGGCCTTGACCGTGGCCGCACCGCGCGAGCCGTCCGAGCCGGTGCCGGACAGAATGATCGCCACCAGCCGCTCGCGGTAGGCCTCGGAGGCCGAGCGCAGGAACATGTCGATCGGCAGCACCAGCTGGTTCGGCGGCTTCGGGGACAGGCGCAAGCGCCCCTCGGCGACCGCCATCGTCATCCCCGGCGGGATCAGGAACACCTGCCCCGCGCGCAGCGGCATCTGGTGCTCGGCCATCACCACCGGCATCGGCGTGTGGCGCGCCAGCAGCGTGTCCATCATCGACTTGTAGTCGGGGGACAGGTGCTGCACCACCACGAACGCGGCGTCGAGATCGGCGCCGACCGAGCCGAAGAACTTCTCCAGCGCATCCAAGCCGCCGGCGGAAGCGCCGATCGCGAGCAGGCGGTCCGGCGACCCGGGTCGGGCCTCGGGCGACCTCGGCGGTGTCGTCGTCATGCCGCACTCCCGGCGTCGGGCCAGCGCGGCTCGCCGCGTCGCCGGACGGCGGCGCCGCACCGCGCAGCGCCCAGAGACTCGCACACGCAACACCAGCCCCGCAACGGGTGCGGACGACCCACCGAACGCGCGCCGCGCGCACCCGGGGTGCGCGCTGGAACGGGGCCGCAGTGCGCGGCCCCGTCATCCATCACGCGGCGACGCGTACCACCCCTTGCCGGTGCGGCGCGCCGCTGCCGATCCGGAACACCGCGACCGCATCCACCAGCCCGCGCGCCTGCGACTCCAGCGCGCGCGCCGCCGCCGAGGCCTCTTCGACCAGCGCCGCGTTCTGCTGCGTCGTCTGGTCCATCTGGGTCACCGTCTCGCTCACCTGCTGGATGCCCGCCGACTGCTCCGACGAGGCCGCCGTGATCTCGCCCATGATGTCGGTCACGCGGCGCACCGAGGCCGTGATCTCCTCCATCGCCGAGCCGGCCTTCGCCACCAGTTCGTTGCCGTTGCTGACCTTCTCGCCGCTGTCCTGGATCAGGCCCTTGATCTCCTTCGCCGCCGCCGCCGAACGTTGCGCCAGCGCACGCACCTCGGAAGCCACCACCGCGAAGCCGCGACCCTGCTCGCCCGCGCGCGCGGCCTCCACCGCGGCATTCAGCGCCAGAATGTTGGTCTGGAACGCGATCCCGTCGATCACCCCGATGATCTCGTCCATCCGCCGCGACGAATCCGCGATCGACTGCATGGTCGAGACCACGTCGGCCACCACCGACCCACCGCGCTGCGCGGCCTGGCCCGCGGTCGCCGCCAACTGGTTGGCCTGCTTGGCGTTCTCCGCGTTCTGCTTGACCGTCGCGGTCAGCTCTTCCATCGAGGCCGCGGTTTCCTCAAGCGACGCCGCCTGCTCCTCGGTGCGCTGCGACAGGTCCTGGTTGCCCGCCGCGATCTCCTTCGCCGCGGTGTCGATCGA
>JAJTHZ010000072.1 GCA_021299185.1 Lysobacteraceae bacterium
CGCGCCGACGCCCGCGCCGGCACCCGAACCCGCCGCGCCGGCGCCGCGCCAGGCGCCGCAGCGCGCCCTGCCGGAGCCGCTGGCCGAGGAGGAGACCCTCGCCCGCGCGCCGCAGGAAATGATCCGCGTGCGCTCCGACCTGCTCGACGCGCTGGTCAACTTCGCCGGCGAGGTGTCGATCTACCGCTCGCGCCTGGAGCAGCAGGTCGGCTCGTTCCGCTTCAACCTGGTCGAGCTCGACCAGACCACCCAGCGACTGCGCGACCAGCTGCGCAAGCTGGAGATCGAGACCGAGGCGCAGATCCTCTCGCGCTACCAGCGCGAGGCGGAGGAAAGCGGCGAGGAATTCGACCCGCTGGAACTCGACCGCTTCTCGACCCAGCAGCAGCTTTCGCGCGCGCTGGCCGAGTCGGTGTCCGACCTGATGGCCCTGCAGAGCGCGCTGGACGACCTGACGCGCGGCGCGGAAACGCTGCTGCTGCAGCAGTCGCGCGTGTCGTCCGAACTGCAGGAAGGCCTGATGCGCACGCGCATGGTGCCGTTCGACTCGGTGGTGCCGTTCCTGCGCCGCCTGCTGCGGCAGACCGCCGATTTCGAGCGCAAGCGCGCCGGCCTGCGCATCGAGGGTGCGCAGGGCGAAATGGACCGCAACCTGCTCGAGCGCATGAAGGCGCCGTTCGAACACATGCTGCGCAATGCCGTCGCGCACGGCATCGAGCCGCCCTACGAGCGCGCCGCCGCCGGCAAGCCGGAAGAGGGCACGGTGCGCATCGCGGTCAGCCGCGAGGCGACGGAAGTGGTGATCCGCGTGTCCGACGACGGCCGCGGCATGGACCGCGACGCGATCCGCCGCAAGGCGATCGAGCGCGGTCTGATGCGCCCCGACGCGCAACTGTCCGACCGCGACCTGTTCGCCTTCGTCACCGAGACCGGCTTCTCCACCGCCGAGAAGCTGACCCAGGTCGCCGGCCGCGGCGTGGGCATGGACGTGGTGGCCAACGAGATCCGCCAGTTGGGCGGCTCGCTGTCGATCGACAGCCAGCGCGGCAAGGGCACCGAGTTCACCATCCGCCTGCCGTTCACGCTGGCGGTGACGCAGGCGATCCTGGTGCGCCTCGGCGACCAGGTGTTCGCGGTGCCGATGTCGTCGGTGCAGGGCGTGGCGCGCATCGCGCGCGAGGACTTCGACCGCCGCATCACGCAGCCGCACCCCGCATTCGCCTACGCCGGCGAGGAGTACACGATCCACGAGCTCAATGGCCTGCTCGGCATCCCCGGCGCGCGCGCGATCGACGAGGCGCAGTTGCCGCTGCTGCTGGCTCGCACCGGCGACCAGCGCGCCGCGATCCGCGTCGATGGCGTGCTCGGCAGCCGCGAAATCGTGGTCAAGGGCGTCGGGCCCCAGGTGAGCTCGGTGCCGGGCATCTTCGGCGCCACCATCATGGGCGACGGCTCGGTGGTGATGATCCTCGACTTCGCGCCGCTGGTGCGCCGCAGCGCCGCGCTGCGCGAGGAGAGCGCGATGGAGACCGCGCTGGAGGAGGCGCTGCCGGGGCTGGTCGCGCAGGCCGCGCCGCCGGTCGCCGAGGCGCGCCGCCAACCGCTGGTCATGGTGGTCGACGACTCGATCACGATGCGCAAGGTCACCAGCCGCGTCCTGGAGCGCAACGACATGGAAGTGATCACCGCGAAGGACGGCCTCGACGCCGTCGAGAAGCTGCAGGACCGCGTGCCGGACCTGGTGCTGCTCGACATCGAGATGCCGCGCATGGACGGCTACGAACTCGCCACCTACATGCGCAACGACTCGCGCCTGCGCGCGGTGCCGATCATCATGATCACCTCGCGCACCGGCGAGAAGCATCGCCAGCGTGCGTTCGAGGTCGGCGTCGACCGCTACCTCGGCAAGCCGTACCAGGAGGCCGACCTGCTGCGCAATGTCGAGGAAACGCTGAGGCTGTCCCGTGCAATCCACTGAGCGTCGCAGCGAGGTCCCGATCGCGCTGCTGTACGCGGCGCAAGGCCTGCAGCCGCACCTGAAGGACGCGCTGGCCGAGCTCGGCGCGCGCGTCGTGTACGACGCCGCGGCCGCGAAGTTCGACCGCTCCGCCCTGGATGCGTCGGGCGCGCGCGTGGTGCTGGTCAACCTCGAGCCGGACGCCGACGACGGTATCGACGCCCTCGGCGACCTGCTGGCCGACGACGCGCTCAAGGTGGTGTTCAACGACGCCGAGGTGAGCAGCCGCCTGCAGGGCTACGACCAGGCGCGCTGGGCGCGCCACCTGGCGGCGAAGATCCGCGGCGTGGGCGAGATCAACCCGCCGCGCCCGCCCGGCGCCGAGGCGGTGCCGGTGCGGGTCAAGCCGCAGGCGCCGGAACGGATCGGCGACGAGAGCCCCGACTTCCGCTTCCAGATCGAAGGTGGCGAACTCGCGCGCGCGCTGGCCGCCGACACCGGCGAATCGCTGCAGCGCACGCGCGCGGCCCTGGTGACCGCCGACGAGCCGATCGCCCCGCAACTGGTCGACCCGCACGCGCGCGAACCCTCGCGCCACGACGCGCCCACGGTGGTGCTGCCGCGGGTGGACCTGGACGACGCCCTGCGCGCGACCTCCCGCCACGACGCGCCGACCCTGGAACTCAGCGGCGATGCCCTGCGCGCCGCAGCCGCCGACGCGACGGCGGGTGCCGCTGCACCCGACGGCGACGAGTTCGACATCGGCGGCCTGTCGCTCGGCGTGGACGTCGATGCGGCGCCGTCCGCGGGTGGCGATGCCATCGAAGCGATCGAAATGCTCACCCTGGAAGGCGAGGAAGCGTCGATCGAGGGCGTCGCCGCGCCGATCGCGGCCGATGGCGCGCTCGACCTCGACCCCGAGTTAATGGACAGCCTGCGCGACTTCGGGCTTGCCGACGAACCGGCGGCTGCGGCCGATCCGACCGACGGCGACGCGGATGCCGCGCTGGAGTTGACCGACGAGTTCGGCGATGCGCTCGGCGCGCTCGAACTCGCGCCGATCGAGGAGGACACGGGCGGTTCGCAGCGCGAAGCCCCGCCTGCCGGCCTCGACGACCTGCTGCTGGACCTGCCGCCCGCGGACGATCCGCCAGCCGCCGCGTCGCCGCCGAAGGTCGATGCGCCGGCCGCCAAGGCCGCGCCGCCCGCGCCCAAGGCCCGCCTGCCGTACACCGGCACGCTCTCGCTCGCCGACGACGACGCGCCCGTTGCGCCGCCGCCGCCGGCGCCGGTGGCCGACACGGGCAAGAAACGCTCGCTCGACGAGTTCGATTTCTCCGGCCTGACGCTGGCGCCGCTGCCCGAGGAGGAAGCGGCCGCGCGCACGCCGGTGACCGGACGGGCCCACTTCGAAATCGACGAAAAGGACCGCGCGGCGGCGACCCTGCCGCCGGTTCCGGCCGAGGCCCCGCCCGCAGCCGCCGCGGACGACGACGGTGGCATCGCCCCCGACTTCGAACTGCGCGGCCTGCGCGAGCCGCCGACCGACGACGACCTCGCCGCCGAACTGGCCGCGATGGCGGCCGCCGCCGACGCGCTGCCGCTCGGCCAGCCGGTGGTGCACGGCGTGCGCAACGTATGGGTGCTCGGTGCCTCGATCGGTGGCCCGGAGGCGGTGCGCGAATTCCTCGCCGCGGTGCCGGCGAGCACGCCCGCGGTGTTCCTGCTGGCGCAGCACATGGGCGCGGATTTCCTCGACCTGATGGTGCAGCAGCTGGCGCGCGCGACCACCATGCCGGTGCGCACCGTCGTCGACGGCGACATCGCGCGCCACGGCGAGGTGATCGTGGTGCCGCTGGTCGAGCGCCTGCTGCTCGACGAGCGCGGCGCGATCCAGCTCAAGGCCGCGACCGACAACTCGCCCTACAACCCGTCGATCGACCGCGTGATGCGCGACGTCGCCGACCGCTTCGGCCGCAGCGCCGGCGCGATCGTGTTCAGCGGGATGGCGCACGATGCGATCGAAGGCGCGTCCTACATGCGCGAGCGCGGCGGCACGATCTGGGTGCAGGATCCCGCCACCTGCGTGATCAGTTCGATGGTCGACGGCGCGCAGGAGGCGGGCGTGGTGTCCTTCGTCGGCGCGCCGGCGGAACTGGCGCAGGAATTCATCGCGGAGATGGCGCGTCGCGCCGGCTCCTGAACCGCACGAGGCTCCGGGCATGAACGACACCCCACGCGACATCCGAGGCCTGCTGATCAGCGTCGCAGGCGGTCGATTGCTGCTGCCGAACGCCAACGTCTCGGAGATCATCACCGCCGCGACGCCGGAACCCATCCCCGGTGCGGCGCCGTGGCTGCTCGGCCGCGTGCGCTGGCGCGGCTGGCGGGTGCCGCTGGTGTCGTTCTCGCTGCTGGCCGGCATCGCCCAGCGCGACGGCGCGCTCAACGCCAAGGCGGTGGTGCTCAAGGCGCTGGGCAACCAGCCGCGCATGCCGTTCATCGCGCTCCTGTGCCTGGGCTTCCCGCGCCTGACCACGGTCTCGCCCGAGATCCTGGTGCCGACCAGCGAAGACGGCGAAGGTCGCGCCGGCGTGCGCATGGGCGTGCTGGTGCGCGACGATCCGGCCTGGATCCCCGATCTGCCGGGGATCGAAGCGCTCGTGGCCGACGCGCTCGGCCGCACCGCCGCCGCCTGAGCGTCCCCCATGCGCCCCGTCCCGGGGCTGCCGCGGTCGATCAGGCGAGATCGCCGGCGCGCGCCTGCAGGGCGGCGATCAGCGCCGGGCCGGCGGTCTCGGTGCGCAGCACGCGCGGCCCCAGCGCGAGGCGCTGGAAGCCGGCGGCGTCCAGCGCGGCGAGGTCGCGGTCGGACAGCCCGCCCTCGGGGCCGACCACCGCGACCACGCCGGCGGCGGGGATCGACAGGTCCGACAGGCGCAGCGCGCCGCCCGGCGCCAGCGCCAGCCGCAGCGGGCCGGGCGGCAGTTCCACCGCCCAGTCCGGCAGCGCGCGCGGTGCCTCGAGGTCCGGCACGGTCGCGCGGCCGCACTGCTCGCAGGCCGACAGCACCACGCCGCGCCAGTGCGCCATGCGGCGCGCCTCGCGCTCGGCATCGAGCTTCACCTCGGTGCGCTCGCTGACCAGCGGCGCGAGCGCGGACACCCCGAGTTCGACCGCCTTCTGGATCACCGCGTCCATCTTCTCGCCGCGCGCGATGCACTGCGCCAGCACGATCCGCAGCGGCGACTCGGCGGCCGCCGGCGGCCCGGCGTCGATGCAGGCGAACAGCGCTTCGCGGCCCTGCAGCCGCAGGGTGCCGGCATAGTCGACGCCGTCGCCGTTGAAGCAGGTCACCGGTGCGCCATCCGGCAGGCGCAGCACGCGGACCAGGTGCTCGGCCGCGAAGCGCGGCAGGGCCAGCGTCGCGCCCGGCGCGAGCGGCGCATCGACATAGGCGCGGACGCGGCGCATCAGAGTTCCAGCGCCGCCGGGTCGAACGACTGCGCCGGCACCGCGACCTGCAGCGGGCGCACGTCGTCGGTGGCGGCGAGGATCCCGCCGCGGGCGACCTCGACCATGAAGGCGATCTCGTCCTCCTCGATGCAGTACGGCGGCATGAAGTACACCACGTGGCCCAGCGGCCGCAGCAGGGCGCCGCGCTCGAGCGCGTGGCGGTAGACGCGCAGGCCGCGCCGTTCCTCCCATCCGAACGGCGTGCCGCGCGCCGGATCGGCCAGCAGGTCGAGCGCGCCGATGAGGCCGCGCCGGCGCAGCGCGCCCACGTGCGGCAGGTCGGCGAGGCCCGCCATCGCGGCCTCCAGCGCGGCGCCGCGCGCGGCCACGCGGTCGAGCACCGGTTGCTCGCGGAAGATGGCCATCACCGCGCGTGCGGCCGCGCAGGCCAGCGGGTTTCCGGCGTAGGAGTGCGAATGCAGGAAGGCGCGCCGCGTGCGGTATTCGGCGTAGAAGGCGTCGTACACGTCGGTCGTGGTCAGCACCGCCGACAGCGGCAGGAAGCCACCGGTCAGGCCCTTCGACAGCACTAGGAAATCCGGCGTGATGCCGGCCTGCGCGTGCGCGAACAGGCTGCCCGTGCGGCCGAAGCCGACCGCGATCTCGTCGGCGATCAGGTGCACGCCGTGGCGGTCGCAGGCCGCGCGCACGCGGGCGAGCCACGCCGGATCGTGCATCAGCATGCCGCCCGCGCCCTGCACCAGGGGCTCGACGATCACCGCGCAGACCGTGTCCGCGTGTTCGGCGAGCAGCGCGTCGAGGCCGTCGGCGGCGCGGGTGGCGGCCTGCGCGGGTGTTTCGCCGTGGCGCGGGGCGGGGCAGGGCGCGAACAGCGGTGCGTTGAGCAGCGCGTCGTAGGTTTCGCGGTACAGCGCCACGTCGGTGACCGACAGCGCACCCAGCGTTTCGCCGTGGTAGCCGCCCTCGATGGCGACGAAGCGGGTGCGCTTCGGCTGACCGGCGTTGCGCCACCAGTGGAAACTCATCTTCAGCGCCACCTCGATGCCCGAGGCGCCGTTGTCGGCGTAGAACACGCGCGCGAACGGCGGCCCGGCGGCGGCCAGCAGGTCTTCGGCCAGCCCCACGGCCGGCTCGTGGGTGACCCCGGCCAGCATCACGTGGGCGACACGATCCAGCTGGTCGCGGATCGCGGCCGACACCCGCGGATCGTTGTGGCCGAACAGGTTCACCCACCACGACGAGATCGCATCCAGCCAGCGCCGGCCGTCGGCGGCGTGCAGCCAGGCGCCCTGCGCGCGCGCGACCGGAACCAGCGGCAGCGTTTCGTGGTCGTGCATCTGGGTGCACGGGTGCCACAGCACGGCGAGGTCGCGGCGGATGAGGTCGGCGTCGGTCATGGGCGGCGAGCGGCGCCGGGCACGGGTGGCGGGCGGGCAACCGGCCTATAATCGCGGGCGATCCCGCACCACACAAGGTTCGAGCATGACCCGCACCCTCCGCCGGACCCCGCGTGGCTTCACCCTGATCGAGATCGTGGTCGCGGTGGCCATCCTCGCGATCCTGGCCTCGATCGTGGTGCCGCGCGTGCTGGGCCGCGTCGACGACGCCAACATCGCCAAGGCGCGCACCGAGATCAGCGTGCTGTCGTCGGCGCTGAACCTGTACAAGCTCGACAACTTCGCCTACCCCAGCAGCGACCAGGGGCTGCAGGCGCTGGTGGCGCAGCCGGGCGGCGCGCCCGAGGCGCGCAACTGGCGTGCGGGCGGGTACCTCGAAGGCGGGCGCGTGCCGAAGGATCCGTGGGGCCGCGACTACCAGTACCTGTCGCCGGGCCAGCGCGGCGAATTCGACGTCTATTCGCTGGGCCGCGACGGCCGGCCGGGCGGCGAAGGCGTCGACGCGGACATCGGCAACTGGACCGAGTGATCCCACGCGGCGCATCGCGCGCCGCGCGCCATCGCGCGCGCGGCATGAGCCTGATCGAACTGCTGGTCGTGGTCGCGGTGCTGGCGGTGGTGGCCGGCATCGCGGTGGTCGGCCTGTCCGGGCTCGGCGGCGCACGCGAACTCGAACGCGAGGCGCGCCGGCTGCAGGCCCTGGTGTCGCTGGCCTGCGAACGCGCCGCGCTCGGCGGCCGCGAGCACGGCATCGCGCTCGGTCGCCGCGGCTATGCCTTCGCGCTGCCCACCCTCGACGGCTGGCGCGCAATCGCCGACGGCGAACTGCGGGCGCGCAGCCTGCCCGAGGGCTTCCTGCTGTCGGCCACCCGCGATGGGCTGGAACTCGACCTCGAGGACGCGCCCGCCGCGGAGCCGCAGTCGATCTGCGCCCCGAGTGGCGAACTGCTGCCGTTCGAGGCGCGCCTCGCCATCGACGGCCAGCGCGCCTGGCTGCTGCGCGCGCTGCCCGACGCACGCGTCGAGGTGGTGCCGCCGGACGAGGGGCCATGAGCGCGCGCGGCTTCACCCTGCTCGAGGTGCTGGTGGCGCTGGCCGTGGTCGCGCTGGCCCTGGTCGCGCTGGTGCGCGCCAGCGGGCTGTCGGCGGACGCGCTTTCGCGCGAACGCGAGGTGACGCTGGCGACCTGGGTCGCCGCCAATGTGGTCGCCGACAGCCGGATCGAGGGGCGCTTCCCGGAGCCCGGGCGCAGCGAAGGCAGCATGCGGATGGGCACGCGCGACTGGTACTGGCGGCTGGAGGTGCAGGCCACCGACGATCCCGCCGTGCGGCGGCTCGAGGTCGCGGTCTACGACGATCCGGCGCGCACGCGGCCGGCGGCATCGCTGACCGGCTTCGCAGGGGCGCCATGAGGCGCATGCGCGGCTTCAGCCTGCTGGAGGTGCTGGTCGCGGTGGCGATCTTCGCCGTGCTGTCGGTGGCCGCCTATGGCGCGCTCGACGCCACCATCCGCGCGCGGGCGCAGGCGGGCGAGGCCGCGGCGCAGCTCGCCGCGCTGCAGGCGACCGTGCTGGCGCTGGAGCGCGACCTGCGTGAAGCCGCACCGCGGCCGGTGCGCGGTGCGGTCGGCGAGCGGCTGCCCGCGCTGGACGGCGGGCCGGCCGGCTTCGAGGTCACGCATGCGGCCTTCGCCAGCCTCGCCAGCGAACCCTCGGCGCGGCTCGCCCGCAGCGGCTGGGGGCTCGCCGACGGCGCCTTGGGCCGCGTGCGCTGGCCGGTGCTCGATCGCGCGCCGGGCACGCGCGCCGCACCGCGCCGGATGCTGCAGGACGTGTCGTCGTTCCGCGTGCGGTATCTCGACGGCCGCGGCGCCTGGCGCGACACCTGGCCGCCGCGCGACGGTCCCGAGGCCCTGCCGGAGCGGCTGCCGCGCGCGGTCGAGTTCACGCTGGACGGTGAATCGTTCGGCCGCATCGTGCGTCGCGTGCCGCTGGTCGCCGCGGCCGACACGGAGCCCGCGCCATGATCCGCCGCGCACGCGGCGTGGCCCTGCTGACCGCGCTGCTGGTGGTGGCGCTGGCCGCCGCCCTGGTCGCGGCCCTGCTCGACGACGGCAGCATCGCGCTCGCGCGCACCGCCAACGTGCAGCGCGCGGCGCAGGCCGACGCGCTGTCGGCCGGCCTCGAGGACTGGGCGATCCAGATTCTGCGCCGCGACCTCGCGGTCGACGGCATCGACGCCGGCGGCGACCTGTGGGCCCAGCCCCTGCCGCCGACCCCGGTGCCGGGCGGCCGCATCGGCGGCCGCATGCGCGACCTGGGCGGCTGCTTCAACCTCAACAACCTGGTCGGCGCGCAGGGGGTGGACCCGGTGCAGCTGGAGCTGTTCCGCCGCCTGCTGCTCGCCCTGAAGCTCGACCCCGGCATCGCCGACGCGGCCGCCGACTGGATCGACGCCGACCTGATGCCGGGCGCGATGCGCGGCGCCGAGGACGGGGCCTATCTCGGCCTGCCGCGTCCGTACCGTGCGCCGAACGCGCGGATCGCCGATGCCAGCGAGCTGCGCCTCGTGCGCGGTGTCGACGCCGCGGCCTGGCGGGCGCTCGCGCCGCACGTGTGCGCGCTGCCGACCGTCACCCGCATCAACGCCAACACCGCCACGCTGCCGCTGCTGCAGGCGCTCTCGCCGCGACTCGATGCGGCCGGCGCGCGACGGCTGCACCAGGAGGGTGGCCGGCGCTGGAGCGGCATCGAGGCGTTCCGCACCGACCTCGAGCAGGCCGGCGTGGTCGATCCGGCCGAGCAGGCCGCGATCGAGCGCCTGGTGGCGTTCTCCAGCCCGTACTTCCTGGCCCAGGCCGAGGTGGTGCTGGATGGCATCCCGTTCGCCTACACCAGCGTGATCCAGCGTCGCGACACGCGACGGATCGCGGTGGTCGCGCGCTCGCGCGGCCTGCCCTGAGGCGCGTGCCGCGCCCGTTCGCGCGGGCTAGAATCGGCCGATGCCCCACCGCCCCTGCAGCGCATGCCGTCCCGGCTCCTGATCCGCTATCGCGCCCCCGGCCAGCCGCTGGCCTGGGTGGCCGAGGACGAGCGCGGCCGCATGGGCGCGGTGCTGCGTGGCGAGCGGCCCGATTCGGCCGCGCTCGCCGCGGCCGGCGAGGTGGTGGTGCTGGTGCCGGTCGAAGATTGCATGTTGCTGGAGGCCGAAGTGGCCGCGCGCGGCGCCGAGCAACTGGCGCGCGCGATCCCGTTCGCGCTGGAGGACCAGCTCGCCGAACCGGTCGAGGCGCTGCATTTCAGCGCGCTGCCGCATCCGCGCGGTCACGGACAACTGGTCGCCGCGGTGCGTCGCGAGCGCCTGCGCGGCTGGCTCGACGACCTCGCCGCGCGCGGCGTGCGGCCCGACCGCATGCTGGTCGACGCGCTCCTGCTGGCCGCACCCGCCGATGGCGCCGAGGTGCTGGTCGACGACGGCCGCGCGCTGGTGCGCGCCGGCGCCGCGCGCGGATTCGCCGCCACCCTCGACGAACTGCCGGACTGGCTCGCGCTGGCCGACCTGCCGCGCGATGCCGACGGGCGCACGCGCCTGCACGTGGCCGGTGGCCGCATTCCCGCGCTGGATGCGGCGCGCTTCACCATCGCGCGCGACGACGCCGGCGCGGATCCGCTCGCGGTGCTCGCCGCCGGGCTGCGCGGCGCGATCGCGCCGGACCTGTTGAGCGGCGCCTTCGCGCCGCGCCACCGCGGCGCGCCGCTGCGCCGCTCGTGGCGGATCGCGGCGGTGCTCGCCGGTCTCGCGGTGCTGCTCGGATTCGCCGCGCTGCTGCTCGACCGCGCGCGGCTGGAGCGGCGCCTCGCGACGCTGGAGGCCGAGACCGCCAGCGTGTACGCCGGCATCTATCCCGGCGCGGCGGTGCCGGCCAACGCGGTCGACCGCGTGCGCGCCGACTATCGCGCGCTGGGCGGCGCGCCGGCCGGTGGTGGCGCGCTGGAGCTGCTGGCGCAGGTCGCGCCGGTACTCGGTGCGGTGCCGCAGGTGTTCCTCAAGGGGATCGAGTATCGCGGCGGCGCGCTGGAACTGGTGCTGCTCGCACCGGGCGTGTCGGCGCTCGACGCGGTGCGCGAGTCGATCGCCGCGCTGCCCGGGCTCGGCGCCGAACTCGCCGCCGCCAGCGCCAGCGAGCGCGGGACCGAGGGCCGCGTGCGCGTGACCCGGAGGGCGCCATGAAGGCCTGGTTCCTGCGCCAGACCGCGCGCGACCGCCTGGTGCTGGTGGTGGGCGGCGCGCTGGTCGCCGTGTTGCTGGCGTGGGCCTTCGCCTGGTACCCGCTCGCCGCCTCGCGCGACGCGCTGGCCGCGGCCGCGGCGCAGGCCGAGGCCGACCTCGCGTGGATGCGCGGCGTGGCGCCGGAACTGTCGCAGCGGCGCGCCAGCGGCGCGATGACCGGGCTCGACCGCGCCGGACGTTCGCTGCTCGCGCTGGCCGACGGCACCGCGCGCGAGGCCGGGCTCGGCGGCGCGCTGGTGCGCATCGAGCCGGCCGGCGCCGGGCGGGTCAACCTGTGGTTCGAGCGGGTGCCGTTCGATGCGCTGGCCGCGTGGCTGGAGTCGCTGTCGCGCCAGTACGGCGTCACGGTGGACGAACTGCAGGTCGAGCGCGCGGTCGACACCGGCACGGTGGACGCGCGGATCGGCGTGGTCGACGCGGCGACGGGCTGATCGGAATGCGCGCGCTGCGCTGGATCCTCGGATCGCTCGGCATGCTCGCCCTCGCTGCGGGGCTGCTGGCCTGGTTCGCACCGGCCGAACTCGCCCTGCGCTTCTTCGGCGACCGCCTCGGGCCGGTGCGCCTGCAGGGCGTGAGCGGCAGCGCGTGGCAGGGCCGCGCCGAGCAGTTGATCGCCTTCGACGTGACGCTCGGTCCGGTGGCGTGGACGCTGGCCCGCGGCGACACGCTGGCCGGCAAGCCGCGCGGCACGCTGGACCTCGCGGGCAGCGCGGTGCGCGCGCGCGGCGCGTTCGCGCGCGAGGGCGCCGAATGGCGCTTCGAGGGCGTGCAGGCGGAACTGCCCGCCGCGCTGCTCGCGCCCGCGCTCGACATCCCCGCGCTCGGCCTGCGCGGCCGCGTGGTGGTGGACGCCCCGGAGGCAGTGCTGCGCGACGGCCTGCTGGCGCGCGCGCGTGGCCACGCCGAGTGGCGCGACCTCGGCGTCACCGGGGCCGCCAATGCGACGCTGCCCGGGGTGCGGATCGACTTCGCGCCGGCGCCCGACGGCGCCATCGTGGCCGAGGTGCGCGACCTCGGCGGGCCGCTCGAGGTGGCCGGCGAAGTGCGGATCAAGGACGGCGCCTTCCTCAGCGAAACGCGATTGCACCTGCGCGAACCGAACCCGCAGCTCGAGGAAGCGCTGAAGTTCATCGGCCAGCGCACGCCCGAGGGCGGCTCCTACCTGCGCATCGAAGGCCAACTGCACCGGATGACGCCATGACCCAGCTCGATCCCGCCTGGCTCGACCAGGCCCTCGCCACCGCCCGCGAGGCCGCCGCCGCTGCCGAGGTGGTGGTGGCGCGCTACTACCGCCGCGGCGTGGCGGTCGAATCCAAGGCCGACGCCAGCCCGGTGACGATCGCCGACCGCGAGGCCGAGACCGAGATCAAGCGCGTGCTCAAGGCGCGCTATCCCGAGCACGGCTACCACGGCGAGGAACACGGCATCGAGCGCGGTGATTCGGATTTCCGCTGGCTGATCGACCCGATCGACGGCACCAAGAGCTTCGTGCGCGGCTACCCGTTCTTCTCGACCCAGATCGCGCTCATGCATCGCGGCGAACTGGTGCTCGGGGTGTCCAGCGCGGGGCAGTTCGGCGAAACCTGCTGGGCGCGCATCGGCGGCGGCGCCTACCTGGGGGGCGAGCGGATCGCGGTGTCGATGGTCGACCGCGTGGAGGACGCCGCGCTGTCGTTCGGCAACCTCAAGACCCTGGCCGCGGACCAGCGCTGGCTGCGCATGGCGGCGCTGGTGCGCCGCGCGAACCGCATCCGTGGCTACGGCGACTTCTACCACTACCACCTGCTGGCGCGCGGTGCGATCGACGGCGTGGTGGAGAGCGACGTCAACATCCTCGACATCGCCGCGCTGGTGGTGATCGTGCGCGAGGCGGGCGGGGTGTTCACCGATCTCGAGGGCGGCGAAATCGGCCTCGGTACCACCTCCGTGCTGGCCGCGGCGCCCGGGCTGTACGACGCGCTGAAGGCCTCGTTCGTCGACTGACGGGCGGGGTGCCGCGCGCGTTTAGACCCTGCGGCGGGATGGTCGCGCTGCACGCAGCGCTCCTACATGGCGTGGCCTTGGCGCGTCGACCGGGCCTGTGGGAGCGGCGCGTGCGCCGCGAGCTTTTCGATCCTGCGGCGGCGTGGTCGCGCTGCACGCAGCGCTCCTACATGCCATCGCCGTCGGCAGGCTGTCGCGGGTCGGGCGCGACCTGTGGGAGCGGCGCGTGCGCCGCGAGCTTTTCGATCCTGCGGCGGCAGGATCGCGCTGCACGCAGCGCTCCCACTCCCGAAGCATCGCGGTCGCCCTGCCGGGCCTCGCCGCCGGCCCGACGCTGCCCACGGCGCGACCACGCCCTGCGGCCTTACAATGGCCCGATGAAGAAGCTCCCGACCATCCACGGTTCCCGCGTCATCGGCGAAGGCGGGCGCTTTGCGGTGGAGCAGCTCGACCTCGAGTTCAGCAACGGCGCCCGGCGCACCTACGAGCGCATGCACGGCTCCGGCCGCGGCGCGGTGGTGGTGGTGCCGCTGCTCGACGAGGCCACCGTGCTGCTGATCCGCGAGTACGCCTGCGGCCTGCACACCTACGAGCTCGGCCTGCCCAAGGGCCGGCTGGAGCGCGGCGAGGACGTGCTGGAAGGCGCGCAGCGCGAGATCAAGGAAGAGATCGGCTACGGCGCGCGGCGCCTGCGCCACGTCGGGCGGCTGTCGCTGGCGCCGACCTACATGAGCCACCAGACCCAGGTGGTGCTCGCGCAGGATCTGTATCCGGAGCGGCTGCCCGGCGACGAGCCGGAGGAACTGGAAGTCGTGCCGTGGAAGCTCGACGACCTCGCGCGCCTCGTGCAGCGCGAGGACGTGACCGAG
Organism: Lysobacteraceae bacterium; assembly: GCA_021299185.1. Classification (GTDB taxonomy): domain Bacteria; phylum Pseudomonadota; class Gammaproteobacteria; order Xanthomonadales; family Ahniellaceae; genus UBA4656. The sequence continues at coordinate 13,974 of JAJTHZ010000072.1, forward strand.
GGCCGTTCGATCGCCGCCCTGTTCATGGTGCGCGAACTGCTGCGCGCGGGCGCGCTGTGACGCCGTCCGACCTCGAGGCGCTGCGCGCCGAGGTCGCGGCGATCGCACGCGGCGCGGGGCGGGCGATCATGGCGGTCTACGCCGGCGACTTCGCGGTCGAGCGCAAGGCCGACCGCAGCCCGCTCACCGAGGCCGACCTCGCTGCCCACCGCCACATCGTCGCCGCGCTCGGTGCGCTGACGCCCGAACTGCCGGTGCTGTCGGAGGAGTCGGCGCACATCGCGTGGAGCGAGCGGCGCGACTGGCGTCGCTACTGGCTGGTCGACCCGCTCGACGGCACGCGCGAGTTCGTCAAGCGCAACGGCGAGTTCACGGTCAACATCGCGCTGGTCGACGACGGCGCGCCGGTGCTCGGCGTGGTGCATGCGCCGGCGCGCGGCGACATGGTGCATGCCGTCCGCGGCGGCCCGGCGCTGCGCGAGACGGCTGATCGCGCCGAGCCGCTGCGCGCGCGACCGGCCGGCGCGCCGCTGCGGGTGGCGGGCAGCCGTTCGCACGGCGATCCGCGGCTCGGCGGTTTCCTCGACCGGGCGGGGCCGCACGAACTGGTTCCGCTCGGCTCCTCGCTCAAGTTCTGCCTCGTCGCCGGCGGCGAGGCCGACGTCTACCTGCGCTATGGCGCCACGTCCGAGTGGGATACCGCGGCCGGACAGTGCATCGTCGAGGCGGCCGGTGGCGCGGTGACCGACCTTGCGCTCGAACCGCTGGCCTACAACCGGCGCGATTCGCTGATCAATCCCGATTTCATCGCGGTCGGCGACCCACGCGTCGACTGGCCGTCCCGACTGCGCGCCTGACGGTCGCCGGGACCCCGCGCGACGGCGCGGGACTTGCCCCGCGGCATCGGCGCGGCGACCATCCCCTCCAGCCCCCAGGCGCCGAGCCCCATGTCCGACATCCAGCGTCTGCTCGCGATCATGGCCCGACTGCGCGATCCGCAGGATGGCTGCCCGTGGGACGTGCAGCAGGACTTCTCGAGCATCGCGCCGTACACCATCGAGGAGGCCTACGAAGTCGCCGACGCGATCGAGCGCCGCGACATGCCGGAACTGCGCGACGAACTGGGCGACCTGCTGCTGCAGGTGGTCTTCCATGCGCAGATGGCGCAGGAAGAGGGCCATTTCGCGTTCGGCGACGTGGTCGGGGCGATCTGCGACAAGATGATCCGCCGCCATCCGCACGTGTTCGGCCCCGACCGTGGGCCGGCCGAGTCGGGCCTGCGCCTCGACGACGCGCGCGCGCAAGGCGAGCGCTGGGAGGCGATCAAGCGGGCCGAGAAGGGCGGCTCGGCGGCGGCCTCGGCGCTCGACGGCATCGCGGCCGGACTGCCGGAATGGGTGCGCGCGAGCAAGCTGCAAGCGTGCGCCGCGAAGGTCGGCTTCGATTGGCCTTCGGTCGATCCGGTGCTGGACAAACTGCACGAGGAGATCGACGAGGTGCGCGCCGAACTGCAGCGCGAGCCGCGCGACGCGGGTCGGCTGTCGGAGGAGATCGGCGACGTGCTGTTCGTTTGCGTCAACCTCGCGCGGCATGCGGGCGTGGACTACGGCCATGCCCTGCGCCAGGCCAACCTGAAGTTCGAGCGCCGCTTCCGCGCGATGGAAGCGATGGCCGCCGCCGATGGCCTGCGCCTCGCCGACCTGCCGCTGGCCGCGCAGGACGCCTACTGGGAACGCGCCAAGCGCGACGAGAAAGCCGCCTCCCGCGATGCACCGTGAGCGCTCGCGCGGCCTGGGCTTGCCGCGCCGGTCGCGTTGCGGTCGCCCGGGGCCGACGGCGCGACCCGGCCGCCGTCCCTGGCGACCGGGTCGTCCGGGGGAGCGGGTGGCGCGCCGGCCTCACAGCCGGCGGTAGTTCTCCTCCAGGTTGCGGCGCAGCGCCTGCAGCGCCGCCTCCGCGTCGTCGGCGCGCATCTCCAGTCGCGCGAGCCGGTAGTTCACGAAATTGCGCACCACCGGGTCGTTGGTCTTGCCCAGTTGCTCGCGGTAGAACGCCGGCAGTTCCTTGCCGCGGCCGTCGGCGCGGTACACGCGCTCGATCGCGCGCAGGTTGACCACCACGGCCAGCGCCGGGTCGTGGCGCACGGTGGCTGCGAGGCGCGCGGCGCGGCCGCCACGTGCCGCACGCGGGCCATGCATTGGGGCGCCGCCCGCGAGGCGGTCGGCGCCGGCGCGGTGCGCCGGAGAGGGGCTGGCCGGCTCGACGGCCGGGGCCTGGGCGAAAGCCACGCCTGCGAGCAGGGCGGTGGCGACTGCGGCGATCAGGATGGGACGACGGTTCATGCTTCGGGCTCCGTGGTTTCTGGGGGTCCCCGGATGCTCCAACGCAGCGCGCCGCGTGGCGTTGACTTGCGGTGCGCCGGTGGCCCCCACAGAATGGGCGACGGTCCACCCCGGGAGACGACGCATGAGCGCGCAATCGCAGGGCTTCGCCTCGTTCCGCGAGTTCTATCCCTACTATCTGTCCGAGCACGCCGACCGCACCTGCCGGCGCCTGCACTACCTCGGCAGCACGCTGGCGCTGGGCTGTCTGGCGATGCTGCTGGCCAGCGGCAATGCCTGGTGGCTGCTCGGCGGCCTGGTGGCCGGCTACGGTTGCGCCTGGATCGGCCATTTCGTGTTCGAGAAGAACCGGCCGGCGACGTTCAAGCATCCGTTCTACTCGTTCGCCGGCGACTGGGTGATGTTCGCCGACATGCTGCGCGGCCGGATCCGCTTCTGAGCCGCCACACGGGACCGACATGCAGAAGATCGTGCTGGGGCTGGTGGGCGTGGGCGTGTTCGCGATCACGCTCGCGGTGCTGCTGCTGTTCGGACCGGGCGGGGTCAGCGGCGCGGCCGATCCCTTCCTGCAGGCGCTGGAGCGGCGCGACTTCGTGGCCGCGGCCGCGCAGCGCACGAAGCGGTTCCAGGAGGCGGTGCCGCAGGATGCCTTCGAGCGCTTCCTGCGCGAGAGCAAGGTCGGCATGTACGCCAGCGGCTCGTGGAGCGGCTGGCAGATCCAGGACGGGGTCGGCACCGTCGAGGGCAGCATCACCACCGCCACCGGCCAGGCGTTGCCGCTGCGCCTGTCGTTCGTGAAGGAGGACGGGCAGTGGCGGATCGACGCGATCCAGCCGCTGCGCGAAGGCGCCGCGCTCGACGAGCGCGAGCGCGTGACGCCGACGCCCATCGAGGCAGTGACCCTGGTGCGCGACGCGACGATGCTGTTCGCGCAGGGCGTGGTGGCGCGCGACTTCAGCGCGCTGCGCGATGCCGCCGCGCCCGAGTTCCGCACCCAGTTCTCGGTGGCCGACCTCGATGCGCAGTTCAAGCCCTTCATCGACGCCGGCATCGACCTGCGCCCGCTGGAGGCCACGCCGCCCAACCTCGGCGCCGAGCCCTCGGTGGACGACTCCGGCGTGCTGCGCCTGGTCGGTTACTTCCCGGCCGAGGGCGGCAAGGTCGATTTCGACTACAAGCTGGTCTACCGCTACACCGGCTGGCGCCTGATTTCGCTGCAGGTCAACGTGGTGCCCGATTGATCAGCCGAAGTCGGCGAAGATCAGGAACGCCGCGCCAACGATCAATGCGAAGCCCGCGAGGTGGTTCCACTTCAGCGGCTCGCCGCGGTACCACGTCGAAAAGCCCACGAACACCACCAGGGTGATGATCTCCTGGATGGTCTTGAGTTGCGCCGCGCTGTAGACCGCGTGGCCCCATCGGTTGGCCGGCACCTGCAGGCAGTACTCGAAGAAGGCGATGCCCCAGGACGCGAAGATCGCGATCCAGATCGGCGACGACTTGTACTTGAGGTGCCCGTACCAGGCGAAGGTCATGAACACGTTGGAGCCGACCAGCAGCAGGATCGGCCCGAGGTGGTTCCACATGCGCGCGCTCCACGGAATGCAGGCGGTTGCGCATTGTGCGGCCGATCCGGCTCGGCCGCAGCGCTCGCCGCAGTCGGCGGCTCACCAGCGGTTCCAACGCCCGTAGTCTTCGACCGGGACCGCCACCCGGATCCAGGTGTTGCCACGGCCGTCATTGCTGCGCGCGAGGCCGTGGAAACGCAGGCCCAAGGCGTAGTCGACCACCACGTTGCCGGTGATCAACGACCGCTCGAACGCGGGGGGCGACGCGAACGGATTGATCATGCCGCCGATCGCGATCGCTGGCCCCGCCACCCCGGCGCCGTACATCTCGTTGCCCCGTACGATCGCGTGCTGCGACGCCACGGAGATGGCGGTGGAGAAGCCCTCGAACAGGTTGCCTTCGATGACACCGCCCACGGCACTGCCCGCAGAGCTATAGATGAACACCCCGACGCAGCCGATCTCCGAGCATCCCGAGAGGCGGTTGCGCAGCACCTGCAGGCCGCGGACGTTCGGCGCCAGGATTCCCAACCCGAGGCGCCTGGCGTCGTTGCCCTCGACCACGACGTCGCCGGACAGATCCAACACGTCGACGAAACGCGCGCCACCGGTGACACCACCGTCGACGCGGTTGGCGACGATCCGTGTGGCGGGTGAGCCGCTGACCGGCAGCACATAAGGCGATGCGCTGAGGAACTGGATGGGCCAATCCACCTCGAACGTGTTTTCGATGATCGTCGTCGCCGGACTGTCGACCAGCACCACGCCGTTCTCGAATCCCCGGATCGTCAACGCGCTCGCAGTACCCCGTTCGCTGGCTTGGAAGCGGATGCCCTGGAAACCCAGGAACTTGCCTCGGTTGACGATCTGCCCGTTGGCGACCAGGACCGAGGCCGAGCCTTCGACCAGCACGCCCGGTGGCGCGTGTACGCCGGCGGCGATGGCGGAATCGGGTGCCATCGAGATCGTGTGCCCCCCGAGGTCGAGCACCACGCCATCGCCCCGTACGGTCAGCCCCGGCTGGAGCGTGGATGGGCAGATGACGTCCTGGCGCAGGACCGTGGACTGGGTGATGACGTCCCCGCAGCGCTGTGCCTGGGCGGCCGGCGAGAGGGCGAGCAGCAGGACGCCGAGGCTGGCCAGCGGCGGGCGGGAAACTCGGGAGCGGCGAAGCATCGGGATCTCCGGTCGCCGGCGTTGAAAGGGGCGGCTCGATCGGATCCACGACGCCGCGTCGCGGTTTCTATCATGCGCCGGTTTCAGCGCCCCGGCTGCTCGATGAACCGCGCCTCGTAAAGCAGCGCCTGGATGCGCTCGTCCTGCCCGCCGACGAATTCCACCCCGAGGTTGTCGTCGGTCACCCGCACCACCCGCGCGGTCACCGCGATCACGGTGTCCTGGTCGAGCATGAAGTAGACCTTGATCGGCCGCACCGAGGGTTCGGCGGTCCAGTTCTTCGGCCGGCCCAGCCGGGCGCCGCCCTGGGACAGGTCCCAGACCTCGCTCAGGTGCCCGTTCTCGCCCAGGGCGAGCAGGGCGGCGATGTAGACGTCCTTCCGCGGGTGGCGGCGTTTTTCTGCGAAGTTCATGGGCTTGCAGGGATTCCGGGCGAGCGCGCCACGATACCGAGCCCGGCGCCGCCGGAACAGGGCGGCGGTCGCGCTTCACGCCGGTGAAGGTCTTCACATTCCGAGAACCCCCGGGGGTGTCTACTCTTCACATATGTGAACCGGGCTATCCCGCTCCGGTTCCGATCCGAGGAGCGTTCCCCATGAAGTCCCGCGAAGACAGCGTCGGCCTGATCCTCCTGATCGAGGACAACCGCGGCATCGCCGAAATGGTCGGCGAATTCCTCGAGCGCCGCGGCTACAGCCTCGACTACGCCTCCGACGGCGTCACCGGCCTGCGCTTGGCCACCCAGAACTCCTACGACGTGATCGTGCTCGACCTGATGCTGCCCGGCATGGACGGCCTCGACCTGTGCCGCAAGCTGCGCCAGGACGCCAAGCGCTCCACGCCGGTGCTGATGCTGACCGCGCGCGACACGCTGGAGGACAAGCTGATCGGCCTCGACGCCGGCGCCGACGACTACCTCGTCAAGCCGTTCGAGATCCGCGAACTCGAGGCCCGCGTGCGCGCCCTGATTCGCCGCGACCGCCGCCAGGTCAGCGCCGAGGTGCTGCGCGTGGGCGACCTCGTGCTCGACACCGCGACGCTGCGCCTGCATCGCGGCGGCAAGGACCTCGCGATCTCGCCGATCGGCCTCAAGCTGCTCACCATCCTGATGCGCGAGTCGCCGCGCGTGGTCAGCCGGCGCGACATCGAGCGCGAGGTGTGGGGCGACCTGCTGCCCGACTCCGACACCCTGCGCAGCCACCTGTACAACCTGCGCAAGGTGATCGACAAGCCGTTCGACAAGCCGCTGCTGCACACCATCCACAGCGCCGGCTATCGCCTCGCCGATCTCGACGAAGACGTGCCGGGCGCCGCGCGCAGCGCCTGAGCCCCGGCCACCGCGGCGCCGTCACCGGCGCCGCGGTAGTCTCGTCAGCCTGCTTCCGGATCCTCGACGCCCGTGGCTGCCGAGCCTGCCCACCTGCCCAGCACGCGTTCCACTCAGCCCGCCCAGGGCGGCTTGCGCGGGCGCCTGTGGGTCGCCTTCGTGCTGCAGATCGCGGCGATCAGCGTCGCGACCCTGCTGTCGGTGTACGGCGCCTGGGTGGTGCTGCGCGACGTGCTGATCCAGAACGCGCTGGTGCAGGAGGCCGGGCACTACTGGGAGCGCCTCGAGCGCGACCCCGGCGCCGAGGTCCCGGACACCTTCAACATGCACGGCTACCTCGCGCGCGATGGCGACGTGTCCACCGTGCCCGAGGCCCTGCGCGGCTTCGCGCCGCAGTCCTACCACTCGGTCTCGCTGCGCGGCTCCAGCGCCCTGGTCTACGTGTCCGAGCCGGATGCGAAGCGCCATCCCGACCTGAGGGGCCGGCTGTACCTGGTCTTCGAGCAGGAGCAGGTCGACCGCCTCGCGCTGTGGTTCGGCTTCGTGCCGCTGACCATGGTGCTGGTGGTGATCTACATCACGACCTGGCTCACCTACCGCGTGTCGCGGCGCGCCGTGTCGCCGGTGATCTGGCTCGCCGGGCAGGTGCGCGCCTTCGACCCGAAGAAGCCCGACCTCGCCTCGCTGGAACCCGCCAGCCTGCCGCGCGACGCCGACGAGGACATCCAGGTGCTGGCCAGCGCGATCCACGGCTTCGCCTCGCGGCTGGAGGAGTTCATCGAGCGCGAGCGCAACTTCACCCGCGACGCCAGCCATGAACTGCGCAGCCCGATCACGGTGATCAAGGTCGCCGCCGACGTGCTGCTGGAGGAAGAGCAGATCTCGCAGTTCGGCCAGCGCTCCGCGCAGCGCATCCGGCGCGCGATCCGCGACATGGAGGCGCTGATCGAAGCCTTCCTGATCCTTGCCCGCGAGGCAGACGTCGGCCTGCCGGAGGAGGACTTCGTGGTCAGCGAGATCGTCGACGAGGAAGTCGACCGCGCGCAGGACCTGGTGCGTGGCAAGCCGGTCGAAGTGCGCCTGGTGCGCGAGGCCGACTTCGCGCTGCATGCGCCGCCCAAGGTGCTCTCGGTGATGCTGTCGAACCTGCTGCGCAACGCCTGCGCCTACACCAACGAGGGCTCGGTGACGGTCACCCTCGGGCGCCACTTCGTGCGCGTCGAGGACACCGGCGTCGGCATGAGCGAGGACGTGCTCGACAAGGTCGGCCGGCAGCCGTTCTTCCGCGGCGACCAGGCCGCCACGCGCGGTGGCCACGGCGTGGGGCTGACCATCGTGCGCCGACTGTCGGACCGCTTCGGCTGGCCGGTGGAGATGACCAGCAAGCTCGGCGTCGGCACGCGCGCCACGATCCGCTTCCCGAACCCGCAGGAAGTCTGAACCCAGTCCGCTCCAAACCCGGACGAGAATTCCCGAAGCCGAGGTCGCCACCCCGCCAGGGCCTCCCGCCGATCGCCACGAGTTACACCCTCGCGCGCTTCCAGAAAACCAGGCAGGCGGCGCACCCGCCGCGCCGGCGCGAAGCCGACGCTCACGCCGCACCAACGCGGAATCCCCGACGCCGGGGCCTATACTCCGCGCGATCATCCCGGGAATCCCCACCATGCGCCGCCTCGTCCGCCTTGCTTCCGCGCTCGCGTTCCTCGTCGCCGCCACGCCCGTTCCTGCCGCCGACATCGTCCTCCTGGTCCACGGCGGCGCCGGCGCGCTGCGCTCGGAGTCCACGCCGGAACGCGACGCCGCCGCCAAGGCCGAGATCGAGCGCGCGCTGCGCGCGGGCTGGACCGTGCTCAAGGACGGCGGCAGCGCGCTGGATGCGGTCACCGTGCCGGTGCGCATCCTGGAGGACTCGCCGCTGTTCAACGCCGGCAAGGGCGCGGTGCTCAACAACGCAGGCCAAGCCGAGCTCGACGCCTCGATCATGGAAGGCCACACGCGGCGCGCCGGCGCGGTCGCCGGGCTGCACACGGTGAAGAACCCGATCCTGCTCGCGCGCGCCGTGATGGAGCAGTCGCCGCACGTGATGATGATCGGCGACGGCGCCGAGCAGTTCGCGCGCCAGCAGGGGCTGGAACTCGTGGAGCCGTCGTATTTCATCGTGCCCGAGCGCCAGCGCCAGCTGGAGCGCGCCAAGGCGCGCGAGAAGGCCAAGGCCGGGGCGATCGATCCCAAGGCCACCAAGGGCACGGTCGGCGCGGTCGCGCTCGACCGCCAGGGGCGCCTCGCCGCGGCGACATCGACCGGCGGCATGACCAACAAGCGCTACGGCCGCGTCGGCGACGTGCCGATCATCGGCGCCGGCACCTATGCCGACGCGCAGTGCGCGGTGTCGTCCACCGGCTGGGGCGAGTTCTTCATCCGGGTCGGCGTGGCGCGCGACATCTGCGCCCGCGTCGCCTACCGCGGCACGCCGATCGACCGCGCCGCGGACGAGGTGCTGGCCGAGGTCAAGGCGCTCGGTGGCGACGGCGGCGTGATCGTGCTCGGCGCCGATGGGCGCTTCGCGCTGCCGTACAACTCGGAAGGCATGTACCGCGGCAGTATCGACGCCGACGGCAAGGTCACCATCGCGATCTTCAACGACTGACCGGATGGCGGCGCCCGGGGTGACGCCCGGCACCTGCGTCCACGCCCGGATCCGCTGATGATCTCTGCATGAGCACGACCGATCCCCTGCCACCGCCCGAACCGGCCCTGCCGGCTGCCGCGCCGCCGCCGGTGCCGGTCGCCACCGCCGCGCCCGCGGCGCGCGAATTCCTGCTCCATCCGCGCGCGCTCGACCTCTGGCGCTGGACCACCTGGGGCTGGATCGCCGTGCTCGCCACGCCCGGCGCGGCGGGGCTGGCCTTCGCCGGCAACCTGCTGCCGGCGGCCGCGCTGGCGCTCGCCGCGCTCCTGCTGGCGCTGTGGATGCGCCGCTACCTCGCGGCCTATGCGGCGCGCTTCCGCTGCCGCCTGCTGCTGGACGGCCTGTGGATCGAGCGTGGCGTGTACTGGCACCGCGAAACCTTCGTGCCGCGCGCGCGCGTGCAGCACACCGACGTCAACCAGGGGCCGCTGGCGCGCCGCTACGGGATCGCCGAACTGAAGGTGTTCACCGCCGGCGCGCAGGTCGCGGAGATCGAGGTCGACGGCCTCGCGCACGCCGATGCGCTGGCGCTGCGCGACAGCCTGCTCGGGCGCGGAGGCGCCGATGGCGTCTGAAGGCGCGGGCGCCGCGCGCGCGCCGGAGCGCCGGCTGCATCCGTTCTCGTGGCTGTTCGTGCTGCTGACCCAGTTGCGCCAGGTCATCGTGCCGCTGCTGGTGCTGCTGGTGCTCGGCCGCGGCGAGTGGTGGGAACTGGCGGCGGTGGTCGGCGCGGCGGGGCTGGCGCTGTACTCGCTGGTGTATTCGTTCGGCTTCCGCTACCGGCTCGAAGCCGACGAACTGGTGGTGCGCGAAGGCATCATCGACCGCACCGAGCGCCACATCCCGTATGCGCGCGTGCAGAACATCGTGCAGAAGCGCAATCCGCTGCACCGCATGTTCGGGGTCAGTGAGCTGCGCCTGGAGTCGGCCGGCGGCCTGAAGCCGGAAGCGGTGATGAGCGTGATCCCGCTCGCCGACGCGCTGCGCATCGAACGCATCCTGCGCGAGCACGCCGCGCCGCAGGTCGGCGGCGACGACCCGGTCGCCGTGGAGCCCGCGGCGGCCGCATCGCCGATCCTGCTGCGGCTGCCGCTGCCCGAATTGCTGCGCCTCGGCCTCGTCACCAACCGCGGCTGGGTGGTGGTCGGCGCCGGCATGGCGTTGCTGTGGCAGGTGGTGCCGGAAGAGCGCGGCGTCGCGCGCAGCGCCTGGCGGCTGGTCGAGCCGTGGATCGGCATCGGTGCGGAATACATCCCCGGCCCGCTGGCGTGGGCGGCGAGTGCGGCGCTGTTCCTGCTGATGGTGCTGCTGGCGGTGAAGGCGCTCTCGCTGCTGATGGCGGTGGTCGACTTCCACGGCTTCGTGCTGGAGCGGCGCGGCGAGCGCGTGCGCACCGAAGCCGGCCTGCTGACCCGGCGCGTGGCCAGCGCGCGCCGCGACAAGGTGCAGCGCCTGCTGTTCGCCGACGGCTGGCTGATGCGGCGCATGGGTCGGCAGGCCCTGTCCTGCGAGGTCGCCGGCGGCCTGATCGCGGCCAACGAGGACGCCGGCGCGCGGCTGCGCTGGCTGGCGCCGATCGCGCCGCCGGCCGAGATCGAGCGCATCGCCGACGACGTGGCGGAGGGCCTGCTGCCCTCGCGCATGGACTGGCAGCCGCTGCACCCGCAGGCGTGGCGGCGGATGTTCAACGCCGCCGCCTTCTGGTGGACCGTGGTTGCCGTGCCGCCGCTGGTCGCCTTCGGGCCGTGGGTGCTGGCCGGCTGGGCGCTGCTGCTCGGATGGACCTTCATCGAGGCGCGCGCCGCCGCGCGCTTCGGCGCCTGGGCCTTCGACGGCGAGGTGTTCGCGGTGCGCGGCGGCTGGCTCACGCGCCGCTGGACGCTGGCGCGGATCGGGCGCGGCCAGTCGGTGAGTCTCGCCTCGACCCCGCTCGACCGCCGCGCCGGGATGGCCTCGGTGTCGATGGACACCGCCGGCGTGCGGCCGGGGAGCTTCGAGCTGCGGGTGGATTACCTCGATGCGGACCGGGCGCGCGAACTGCACGCGAGCCTGGCGGCGCGGCTCGACCCCGTGCGTGCGACGGGTTGGGAGCCCCGGGAGGCGGCTTAGGCCCCCGTCCCGACGCGACGTCCACCTGCACCCGTGCTAGCCTTTGGCGCGCTGCGGGAGAGACCGGCCACGCGCCGGCGCCGAAGGAGCAACCTCCCCGGAAACTCTCAGGCAAAAGGACCGCAGCGTAGGGGGCCTCTGGACAAGGATTCGCCTCCGCGCCGGGGATTGTGCGGCCAGCCAACAAGGCGCGCGTCGCGGGTCGTGGTGGTTCCACGGCCAAGACGCGCAACGCAGTTGGATGGCCGCACAAGCCCCGGCCCGAAGGGTTGCTTCTGTGCGCGCCCGCGCCCGCGTTGGACGCCTTGGCCGTGGAACCACCACGCCCTGCGGCGTCCGCCTTGTCGCGAACGCGCACAGAAGCAACGCGGTGGCGAATCCTTATCCAGAGGCTCCCTGGCGTCAAGCATCTGGAAAGCGACGCACACCGGGCGACCGGTGCGTTTTGCGTCCGCCGACGGGATAACGCTCTCAGGCAAAGATACAGATGGGGATTTCGGCTCTTCGCGTCATGCGCTCCTGCAGCGCGATGACGCGAGGTGTTTGCTTTTCCGAGCCGAAAGTTTCGCTGTGACGACCCACCCCCGCCGACGATCGCCGCGCTTCGCGCGCCGATCGCCGTCGGGACGGACCGCCATGCCGACCCCCATCGAGGCCCCATGAGCACGCCCACCACGCTCCGCCAGCCGCACCTCGCCGCCGATTTCGCCGCCCGCCACATCGGCCCCTCGCCGCAGGACCAGCGCGAGATGCTGGCCGCGATCGGCGCCGCCTCGATGGAAGACCTGATCGCGCAGACCGTGCCGGCGGCCATCCGCCAGGGCACGGCGCTGACCAGCATGGGCCGCGCGCATTCGGAGGTCGAGGCGCTGGCGCGGTTGCGCGAACTCGCCTCGCGCAACCAGGTGTTCACCTCGCTGATCGGCCAGGGCTACCACGGCACCCACACGCCGCTGGTCATCCTGCGCAACATTGTCGAGAACCCCGCCTGGTACACGGCCTACACGCCCTACCAGCCCGAGATCTCGCAGGGCCGCCTCGAAGCGCTGCTGAACTTCCAGACCATGGTCTGCGAACTCACCGCGCTCGACGTGGCGAACGCCTCGCTGCTGGATGAAGGCACCGCGGCCGCGGAAGCCATGGCCGTCGCGCAGCGCGGTTCGAAGTCCAAGGCCACGGCCTTCTTCGTCGACCGCGACTGCCACCCGCAGACCATCGCCGTGATGCGCACGCGCGCCGAGCCGCTCGGCTGGTCGCTCATCGTCGGCGACCCGGCCACCGACCTCGATCCGTCGACGGTGTTCGGCGCGATCTTCCAGTATCCCGGCACCGGCGGCGACGTGCGCGACTTCCGCGAGGCCATCGGCAAGCTCAAGGCCGCCGGCGGCATCGCCGTGATGGCCGCCGATCCGCTGGCGCTGGCGCTGCTCACGCCGCCGGGCGAACTCGGTGCCGACATCGCGATCGGCTCCACCCAGCGCTTCGGCGTGCCGATGGGCAACGGCGGCCCGCACGCGGCCTACATGGCGGTGCGCGACGCGCTCAAGCGCTCGCTGCCCGGCCGCCTGATCGGCGTGTCGGTCGACTCGCGCGGCCAGCCGGCCATGCGCCTGTCGCTGCAGACCCGCGAGCAGCACATCCGCCGCGAGAAGGCCACGTCGAACATCTGCACCGCGCAGGTGCTGCTGGCGGTGATCGCCTCGATGTATGCGGTCTACCACGGGCCGGAGGGCATCACCGCGATCGCGCGCAGCGTGCATCGTCGCGCCGCGGTGCTGGCGACCGGCCTGCGCAAGCTGGGTTTCGCGCCGCAGCAGCAGGCGTACTTCGACGCCATCACGGTCGATGCCGGCGCGCAGCGCGATGCGATCGTCGAGCGCGCGCTGGCCGCGCGCATCAACCTGCGCCGCCTCAATGATGGTCGCCTCGGCATCAACGTCGACGAGACCACCACCGAGGCCACCATCGAGGCCGTCTGGCGCGCCTTCGGCGGCGCGCTGCGCTACGCCGACCTCGCGAACGACGCGGTCGAGGCGATCCCCGCCGCGCTCGCGCGCAAGGGCGCGTGCCTGAAGCACCCGATCTTCTCGAAGTACCGCAGCGAGACCGACATGCTGCGCTACCTGCGCAAGCTCGCCGACCGCGACCTCGCGCTCGACCGCGCGATGATCCCGCTCGGCTCCTGCACGATGAAGCTCAACGCCACCGCGGAGATGATCCCGGTGACCTGGCCCGAGTTCGGCCAGTTGCATCCCTTCGCGCCGGCCGAGCAGGCGCACGGCTACCGCGAGATGTTCGAGGACCTCAAGCGCTGGCTGGTCGAGATCACCGGCTACGACGCGGTCTCGCTGCAGCCGAATTCCGGCGCGCAGGGCGAGTACGCCGGCCTGCTGGCGATCCGCGGCTACCACCTGTCGCGCGGCGAAGGCCATCGCAAGGTGTGCCTGATCCCCTCGTCGGCGCACGGCACCAACCCGGCCTCTGCGCAGATGGTCGGCATGGACGTGGTCGTCGTCGAATGCGACGCCGAAGGCAACGTCGATCTCGCCGATCTCACCGCCAAGGCGGAGAAGCACTCGGCGAACCTCGCCGCGCTGATGGTCACCTATCCGTCCACCCACGGCGTGTTCGAGGAACACATCCGCGAGATCTGCGACGTGATCCACGCGCACGGCGGCCAGGTCTACATGGACGGCGCCAACATGAACGCGCAGGTCGGGCTTTCGCAGCCGGGCCAGTTCGGCGCGGACGTCTCGCACCTGAATCTCCACAAGACCTTCTGCATCCCGCACGGCGGCGGCGGTCCGGGCATGGGCCCGATCGGCGTCAAGGCGCACCTCGCGCCCTTCCTGCCGGGCCATCCGGAGCTCGACGGCGGCACGGCGCCGGTGGGGCCGGTGTCGGCCGCGCCCTTCGGTTCGTCCTCGATCCTGCCGATCTCCTACGCCTACATCCTGATGATGGGCGGCGATGGCTTGAAGCGCGCGACCGAGGTCGCCATCCTCGCCGCCAACTACATCGCCGCGCGCCTCGATCCGCACTTCCCGGTGCTCTACAAGAACCACAGCGGCCGCGTCGCGCACGAGTGCATCATCGACCCGCGCCCGCTCAAGGACCGCTGCGGCGTCAGCGTCGACGACATCGCCAAGCG
>JAJTHZ010000222.1 GCA_021299185.1 Lysobacteraceae bacterium
GGGGGGGGGGGGGGGGGGGAGGGGGGGGGGGGGGGGGGGGGGGGGGGGGGGGGGGGGGGGGGGGGGGGGGGGGGGTTGGGGTGTGGGGTGTGGGGTGTGGGGTGTGGGAGCGGCGCGTGCGCCGCGATGCTTTTCGATCTTGCGGCAGCCCCATCGCGCTGCACGCAGCGCTCCCACAAAGCCTCCGCGCGCCGTAGCGGCGCGGCATGGCGGGGTGCTGTGGGAGCGGCGCGTGTGCCGCGATGGTTTTCGATCTTGCGGCGACCCCATCGCGCTGCACGCAGCGCTCCCACAAAGCCTCCGCGCGCCGTAGCGGCGCGGCATGGTGGGGTGCTGTGGGAGCGGCGCGTGCGCCGCGATGCTTTTCGATCTTGCGGCGACCCCATCGCGCTGCATGCAGCGCTCCCACAAAGCCTCCGCGCGCCGTAGCGGCGCGGCATGGCGGGGTCTTGTAGGAGCGGCGCGTGCGCCGCGACCGCTCCCGCCGAGGCCGGCCGCTCAGCGCAGCCGCAGCGCCGGATCGCCGAGCAGCACGGTGCCGAGCCACACGTCGCGCGCCGCCGGATGGCTGGCCGCGAAGGCGGCCTGCGCGTCGCGGAAGGCGTCGCCGATGCGCGCGCCGCCGCCGGCGGTGAGCCGCGGCAGCAGTTCGGCGGCGAACGCCTCGTCGCCCGCGGTTTCGGTCAGGCCGGTGGCGCCGAACAGCGCGGCCGCGCCGTGGCTGCCGTCGACCAGCAGCGCGTGGGCCAGCGTGGAGGCCTCGGGATCGACGAAGAACGCGCCCCAGCAGCCCCACTGCGCGCCGACGAACGGGCGCGTGTTGCTGAGCACGCCGGCATCGAGGTCGGCGCGCGACAACAGCCCGCTGAAGGTCCAGGCCTGCGGCGAGGCATGCCCGGCGTAGCTGACCAGGCTGCGCCCGCCATTGATCGCCGCGAACAGCGCGCTGCGGCCCTGGCTGACGTCGAGCGGGCCGAGGTAGATCGCGTCGGCCGGCGGACGTGCGGCGGCGAACGCCGGGTCGAGGCGTGCGATCAGGTCGTTGCTGACCGCGCCGAAGTCGACGCCATTGCCCGCGACGTCGGCCGCGAAGGCCGCACCCGCGGGCGCGGCGGCGGCATGGGCGAGCGTCTTGTCGACCAGTCGCGCGATCTCGGCCGCGGTGCGCCCGGGCAGGCGGCCGAGCGCGAGGTCGAGCCGGCCGTCGCCGTCGAGGTCGCCGTACGGCAGGTCGGTCGGTCCGTGGCGCAGCAGCGGATGCGTCGGTCGGTAGAACGTCGGCACATGGCTGACCGAGCCGCGGCCGAGGCGATCGAGGTAGTCGTAGGTGTCGCCGCCGACCAGCAGCACGTAGCGGGTGCCGGCCTCGGCCGCCGCGCGCGCGATGAAGGCGCGCACCACCGCGGGGTCGACGTCGCCGGTGGCGCCCTGTGCGTACAGGTCTTCGATCGCCACCGCACGCGCGGCGAGGCCTTCTGCCTGGCGCGCGGCGACCAGCGGCGCGATCGACGGCAGCAGCGCCTCGGGCCCGATCGCGAGCCACGTGGCCGGCGCGCCGAGCAGGTCGACCCGTGCGCGCAGCGTGCGCACCGCCGGTGCGTGGTGCGCGCTCGTGGTGGCGAGCAGGAATTGCGCGCCGGCGGTCTCCGGTGCGGCGATGCGCGCGGCGACGGTGGCGCCTTCGACCTCGGTAGCGACCGCGAGTTCGTCGACCCGGCCCTGCGCGACCCGGTAGGCGCGCACGTCGGTGCTGGCGAAGCCGGTGGCGCGCCAGGCGGCGCAGGCGATGGCGCCGGCGCACTCGGCCGTGGACTCACCGAAGCCGTCGTCGAACAGCGCGTCCGGAGCGGCCTCGTCGCCCGGCAGGGTGAAGGCCACGCGTCCTGCGTCGGCGCGCAACCAGGCGTCGTAGTGCAGGCTCGCGCCTTCGACGTGCACGACATCCGTGTCGATGCCGGTGACCGGCTCCAGCGCCAGTTCCAGCGTGTTGGCGCCGGCGGCGAGCAGTCCCGGCGGCAGCGGCAGGTCCAGCCAGCGCGCGCTCACGCCGTCGAAGCGGTCGATGCCGAGCGGCGTGCCGTTGAACGCCACGCCGATCGCATGGTCGGATCCATCGGGGTGGTCGAGCCCGCCCCACAGCGCCACGCGCAGGAAGGCGGCGGTGCCGGGCACGGCGTCCAGCGCGGCCAGGTCCAGCGTCCCGGTCGGTCGCGCGCTGCCGCTCCGCACCAGGCGGAACGCGTACCACGGGTCGTCGGTGGGCGAAGCGAAACTCCACTGCACGTCGGGCGCCACCTGCCGCGTGCGCGGCGCGCTGGCCCGCGCGGTCGGCGTCGACGCCGCGGGCGGGCGGGCTGCGATGCGCAGCGCGCGCGCGGGCTCGCGCACCAGCCGGTACACCGCGGCGCGCGCGTAGACGCTGCCGGCCAGCGGTTCACCGACGAAGCGCAGGGCGCTGCCCGGTCCCCAGGTGGCGCCGCCGTCGATCGCGATCGGGATCGCGACGTCGCCGCGCAGCAGGGCGAGTTCCGCCGTCGGCACGCCGTCGAACGACACGCCGGCGGCGGCCAGCGCGGCATGCGACACGCGCTGCGGCCCGGCGTTCTCGACCCGCAGCTCGGCGTCCGCCGCAGCCCCGCGGGCGGCGGCGGCGCGTTGCGCGGCGAGCCGTTCGGCGCGCGCCGTCGACCAGTCGTAGTTCGCCGGCGGCAGCGCGCGGCCGATCGGCTGGCCGACCACGAACGGGCCGTGGCGCACGATCGCGCCGGCGGGGCCGATCTCCTCGAGCGTCAGCGCGCCACCCGACCAGCCTTCGAGGTAGCCTCGTACGCCTGCCAGCCGACTTGGTTGCCGCCGCGCGCGGGCAGTGGCGACGCGGTCAGCCGGCGCGCGCCCTCGGCGACATGGAAGCCGACCGTGTCGGCCTCGGTGTCGGTGGCGAAGCGCAGCAGCACGCGGCCGCCGCCGCGATCCTGCGCGTCGAAGTGGGCCAGGGTCACCGGCACCACCACGTTGGCGCCGAGCGTGATCGCCAGCGGGCACAGTGGCCCGAACACGAAGCGGGTGTCGGTCTCGTCGAGGAAGCGCGCGGTGGTCTCGGCCGCGTCGACACCGGCGCCATTGCCGGTCACCTCGATGCGGGTGCCGGTCGCGGCGTTGTTCGGCGCGTCGACGTCGAACTGGTAGAACAGCGTGCAGTTGGCGTTGGCCGCGATCGTGCCCGGATTCCACGCGAGGTTGCGCACCGCGGTGCCGGCGCCGGTGAGGGTGGCGCTGCCGCAGTTCGTGGTGGGCGCGCTGAAATTGCTGAAGCGCAGGTCGTTGCCCCCGCCGCCGGTGGAGGACGGCACGCTGGCGGTGAGGTTGTTGGTCGCGGAGAAGTCGATCGGATACGGCGTGGGGTTGCGCACCGAGACCGTGACCTGCAGGCGCGTCACGCCGCCGCCGGCGGACGGTGGGTTGGCGCCCGAGACGTAGAACAGGCGCTGTTCGACATAGGGCTTGGTCGGCGGACCGCCGGCAACGGTGGGCAGGTAGTAGCGGTAGCTTTCGCCGCTGACCGTCGCGCCGGCGCCGCGGTCGGTGCCGCCCTGCGGCTGGGCCGACGGCGGCGAGGCCGCCGCCAGCTCGCTGCCGCACCAGGGCGTGACGTGGTTGGCGGTGTCGGTGCCGGACGAGAACTCGAAGCGCCAGATGCCGTACTCGCGCGCCGCCGCGTCGCTGGTGAAGGTCAGCAGCTCGTCGTTCCAGGCGTCGTTGGCGGACAGGTCGGCGTTGGCCTCGGTCAGGGTCTGGTCGAACACGCCGCTGCGCGAGGCGAAGCGCAGCGACTGCCCGCCTTCGTTGTCGGAGTCGAAGTCGGCCGCGCGCAGGCGGCAGCCCTCGGTGACGTAGGGGAACAGCGCGTTGGTGCCGGTGTAGCTGCGCCCTGCGTTGACGTTCTGGTTGCCGAAGTGGAAGTAGGAGCGCGTGTAGACGTTGAGGTCGCGCGCGGTGGCGGTGTCGCGCGCGCGCACGCCGAAGTAGTGGATCGGGGTGCCGGTCACGCTGGCGATGCGCAGTTCCCAGTGGCCGGCGGTCGGGTTGGCGGTGGCGAACACCTGGCACCACGCGTTGTCGGCGCTGGTGGCCGGGCCGGCGGTGGCGCAACTGACCGCCGCGCCGGCGGTGGTCGCGAGTCCGGTGGTGACGCCGGCGACCGCCGACACGCCGTTGCCGCGCTGGAAGCGGGTCGCCTGCGCGGCGCCGGCCGGGTCGGCGAGGCTGTACTGCACCGCCTGCGCGACGGTGGCGGCCGCGGTGTCGCGGCCGGCCGTGGCCTCGGCACCGCCGCCGGCGCCGATGTCGGCGTCGAAGATTTCCAGCGTCAGGTTGCCGGTGCCCGGCGGCACCTCGACGAAGAACGCATGGAACTTGTCGGCCCCGAGCCCGCCCTGGCCGGGTGGGCAATGCGCCCAGTCGCCCTGGTTGCAGGCCAGGTCGCTGCCGCGGCTGGCGAGCAGCGGCAGGGTGCTGGCGCCCGACGGATGGCCACCGCCGATGACGGACAGCGGCGACAGCAGCAGGGCGATGGCGATGGCGCGGCGGAAGGCGTGCACGCGCGGCTCGGCGGCGGACGCGGGACATGCCCGGACCGCCGCATCGTAGCAGTGCGCGCCGCGGGCGCCGGAGCGCGGCGCGTCAAGTCCGGTGACGCCGAGCGCCGCGCGCTCAGCCGGTGGCCAGCGCGGCCTTGAGCTCCGGCACCGCCTTGAAGAGGTCGGCCACCAGGCCGATGTCGGCCACTTCGAAGATCGGCGCCTCGCCGTCCTTGTTGATCGCCACGATGGTGCCGGCGTCCTTGATGCCGGTCAGGTGCTGGATCGCGCCCGAGATGCCGATCGCGAGGTACAGCTCCGGCGCGATGATCTTGCCGGTCTGGCCGACCTGCATGTCGGAGGGCACGTAGCCCGCGTCGACCGCCGCGCGCGAGGCGCCGACGCCGGCGCCCAGCGTGTCGGCCAGGTCGTAGATGATCTTGAACGCGTCCGCCGAACCCAGCGCGCGGCCGCCGGAAACCACGCGGCTGGCGGTCTGCAGGTCGGGCCGGTCGCTGGCGCCGGCCGCGAGATCCACGAACCGGGTATGGGTCGGCAGCGCGGCCGCCGGGGCGGCGGCCTCCACCGCGCAGGCGGCCTGCGCACCGGCGGCCGGGAACGAGGCGTTGCGCACCGTGGCCACCAGCTTGCGCGCGGCCGGCGCGGTCACGGTGATGATCGCGTTGCCGGCGTAGATCGGGCGCTGGAAGGTGTGGGCATCCACCACCTTCATGATGTCGGACACCATCGCCTCGCCGAGCAGGGCCGCGATGACCGGCATCAAGTCCTTGCCGAACGTGGTCGAGGGGCCGAGCACGTGCGTGTAGGCGCCGGCGAGTGCCACCGCCTGCGGCGCGATCACGTGCGCCAGCGGATGGGCGTTGGCGGGATTCGCCACCGCGAGCACCTTCGACACGCCCTCGACGGCCGCGGCCTGCGCGGCCACGGCCGCCGGATCGGCCGCGAACACCGCGACGTGGATCGCCGCCGGCGCCATCTGGCGCGCGGCGGTGATGCACTTGGCGGTGCTGGGATTGAGCTTGCCGTTGGCGTGTTCGGCGATGATGAGGATCTGGGTCATGGGGTGCGTACTCGCGTCGATTGCGTGTGCTTTTCGATCAGGGCCCAGGGCCCAGGGCCCAGAGAAGAGCGGTCACCGGCTCTTGACTGGGCCCTGGGCCCTGGGCCCTGGGCCCTGGGCCCTGGGCCCTCAAAGAAGTCCCTTGGCCTTCAGCGCCGCCACCAGCTCCGGCACGTCCTTCACCATCACGCCCTTGCTGCGCTTCGGCGGCGGCGCGTAGGCGGTGACCTGGTGGTGGTCGCCGCTGTCGACGCCGAGGCTGTCGAAGGCGATCGTCTCCAGCGGCTTGGATTTGGCCTTCATGATGTCGGGCAGCTTGATGAAGCGCGGCTCGTTGAGGCGCAGGTCGACGGTGATCACCGCCGGCAGGTCGACCTCGATCGTTTCCAGGCCGGCGTCGACCTCGCGCGTCACGCGCGCGACGTTGCCCGAGACCTCGACCTTGCTGGCGAAGGTCGCCTGCGGGCGGCCCCAGAGCGCGGCCAGCATCTGGCCGGTCTGCGAGCAGTCGTCGTCGATCGCCTGCTTGCCGAGGATCACCAGCCCCGGCTGCTCCTTCTCGACCAGCTTGAGCAGCGCGCGCGCGGCGGTCAGCGGCTGGATGGCCTTGTCGGTCACCACGTGGATGGCGCGGTTGGCGCCCATCGCGAGCCCGTTTCGCAGGTGCGCCTGCGCGTCGGCCGGGGCGATGGTGGCGACCACCACGTCGGTGGCGACGCCCTTCTCGCGCAGGCGCAGGGCTTCCTCCAGCGCGATGTCGTCGAACG
Source organism: Lysobacteraceae bacterium (assembly GCA_021299185.1). Lineage (GTDB taxonomy): Bacteria > Pseudomonadota > Gammaproteobacteria > Xanthomonadales > Ahniellaceae > UBA4656. The sequence continues at coordinate 6,426 of JAJTHZ010000222.1, forward strand.
GGTTGGCGGAGAGCTTGACGCCCTCGGTGACCACGCCGGACCCGTCCGGCTTGACCTGGATGCGGACGTTGTAGTCCACCACGCGCTTGTAGCCGACGAGGATCTTCATTGCGGGCGCCGCCGTCTCTGGAACCGGAATGGCCGATTGTACGGACCGGCCGGTGAAGGCGCACCTTTCGCCGTCGCGCGGCGGATGCCCGGCTCAGCCGAGGCGGTCGCGCAGGGCCTCGGCGAAGCGCCGGGCCGCGCCGGGATCACAATCGAAGAACAGCGAGGGCTCGACCAATTCGAGCTCGAGGACGACCGGCTGCCCCTCCGCCCCGCGCAACAAGTCCACCCGCGCATACAGCGGCACATCGCCCGGGACCGCATTGAAGGCCAGCTTGGCCACCCGGCCCTCTTCCTTGTCCAGTTCGCGCGCCCGGATGTCCTCCGGCGCGAACAGCCCGTCGACCGCGTCCGCGCCGCGGCGCAGCAGGGGGCCTTTGCGGATCGCGTGGCTGAAGCGGCCGTCGATGTAGATCGCGGCGGTCTCGCCGTGTTCATCCACCGCGCCGAGGTAGGGCTGCAGCAGCACGCTGCGGCCGTCGGCCAGCAGGCGCTCGACGTGCAGGCGCGCGCGCTCGCCCTCGCGGCGCCCGAGGCGCAGCGCGTCCTTCGATCCCGCCCCGACCGCCGGCTTGGCGACGAACTCGTCGGGCGGCGCGATGCGGCTGGCGCCGAACCGTCCGCCCAGCGCCGACTCCAGCGCCGCGCGCACGTCCTCGCCGGGCTCGACGAAGGCGGTCGGCACCACCGGCACGCCGGCCTGCGCGAGGTCGGCGAGGTAGTGCTTGTCGGTGCTCCAGCGCACCAGTTCGCGCGGGTTGAACAAGCGCGTCTGCCGCGCGACCGTTTCCGCCCAGATCAGGAATCGCGGCAGGCGCGGCACGTAATCCCAGGTGGAGCGCAGGACCACGGCGTCGAAGTCCGCCCAGCGCGCCTGCGGGTCGTCCCAGCACACGGCTTCGGCGCGCAGCCCCAGGTCGGCGCAGGCCGCGAGCAGGGGCGGCATGTCGCCGTCCAGCGGCAGGGCTTCGGTGGCGGTGGCGAGGGCGATTCGCTTCATGGGTCGCGGAATGTACGGCCAATTCCGCAACGCCGCATGTCACGGCGTGTCACGACACACTTTGTTCAGGATTCAAGCATATAGAGCGTCCGGGTGGCCCGACGACGGATGCGCACCGCCCCGCAGCGTCAAGGATTCGACGCGACACCGGGGCCGCGGTGGGCAGCGGGCGCCCTGGAAACCACGCGCCAGGCCGTCCCGGCGCCGACCGGGCGCGAGAATCCTAGAGGTTCTGGTAGTTGGGCCCGGCGCCGCCCTCGGGCGTGACCCAGTTGATGATCTGGTACGGGTCCTTGATGTCGCAGGTCTTGCAGTGCACGCAGTTGGCGGCGTTGATCTGCAGGCGCTTGCCGGCCTCGTCCTCCACCATTTCGTAGACGCCGGCGGGGCAGAAGCGCGTGCAGGGGTTGGCGAACTCCTTCGCGCAGCGATCGATGCAGATCGAGGTGTCGGCCACGCGCAGGTGCACCGGCTGATCCTCGTCGTGCTCGGTGGCGGCGAAGTACACGCCGGCGAGGCGGTCGCGCGGCACCAGGCTGCGCTCGACGAAGCCGCGATCGGGGGACAGGAACGACTCCACCTTGGCCAGCCGCGCGTGGTCGGGCACGCGGTTGCGCAGCGTCCACGGCGAATGCCCGGCGGTGACGGTCTCCCAGCCGGCGTTGGCGAGCCCGAGCCACAGGCCCTTCTTGAAGCCCGGCTTGAAGTTGCGCACCTTGCGCAGTTCCGCGCCGACCACCGAGTTGCGCAACGCGGCGTCCCAGCCGACCACGCTCTTGGTGCGCGCGACGTGTTCCGCGGCGAGCATGCCGGAGCGCATCGCCTGATGCGTGCCCTTGACCTTGGGCAGGTTGAGCGTGCCGGCGTCGCAGCCGATCAGGATCGCGCCCGGCATCTCGGCCTGCGGCAGCGCCTGCCAGCCGCCCGCGGCCAGCGCGCGGGCGCCGGCGGACAGGATGGTCCCGCCCTCGAGCTGCGTGCGGATGAACGGATGGTGCTTGAACTGCTGGAACAGTTCCCACGGCATCAGCTTCGGGTCGGCGTAGTCGAGGCCGGTGACGTAGCCGACCGCGACCCGGTCCTGGTCGAGGTGGTAGAGGAAACTGCCGCCGTAGGTCGCCTGGTCCGAGGGCCAGACCATGGTGTGGATGATGCGGCCCGGCTGCGAGCGCCCCTGCGGCAACTGCCACAGTTCCTTGATGCCGATCGAGTACGACTGCGGGTCGCTGTACTTGTCGAGCTCGTAGCGCTTGACCAGCTGCTTGGCGAGGTGGCCGCGCGCGCCTTCGGCGAGCACCGTGATCGGCGCCTTGATGTCGATGCCCTGCGTGTAGGCGGGCTTGTGCGAGCCGTCCTTCGCCACGCCCATGTCGCCGATCCGCACGCCGCACACCGCGCCCTTGTCGTCGAACAGCGGCTCCGAGGCGGCGAAGCCGGGGTAGATCTCCACCCCCAGCGCCTCGGCCTGCGGCGCGAGCCAGGCGCACAGCGCGCCGAGCGAGACGATGAAATTGCCATGGTTGTTCATCTGCGGCGGCGTCGGCAGCTTCCAGTGCTTGTCGCGCGTGAGCAGGTAGAACTCGTCCTGCGCGGCGGGCACGCAGATCGGCGGCGGGGCCTTGCGCCACTCCGGCAGCAGTTCGTCCAGCGGGCCGGGCTCGATCACGGCGCCGGACAGGATGTGCGCGCCGACCGTGGAGGCCTTCTCGATCACGCACACGCGGATCTCGGGCGCGACCTGCTTGAGGCGGATCGCGAACGCCAGCCCGGCGGGCCCGGCACCCACCGTGACGACGTCGTATTCCATCGATTCGCGTTCGCTCATGACCGGCTCCGAGTTGACCCGACGATTCTCTGCCATGCCGGACGCGGCGGCAAACCGGCGCCGGGGGCACTTGTCACCCTTCGTCACGACGGTCCGCCGACGGATCGCGGCTAGGATCGCGCCTGTTGCAGGGACGCGACGCGACCACCCACCCCCTGGCTGCGAACCGATGCTGCGCCTCCCGCTCGCCCGCCCGCTCGTTCCTCTGTGCGCCGCGCTGCTCGCCGCCGCGGCGGGGACCGCTGCCGCGCAGGTCACGCCGGCGGAGTGCGCCACGCCGGGCAACGACGGCAGCAACCTGTCCCTGGCGGGCGTGGTCAACACCTACTACCCCGGCACTCTACCCCGGCACTGCCAGCGTCGCCGCGGGCGCGCGCTGCATCCCGGTGGGGGCCCCCACCGGCGCCGCCGCGCCGATCGCCGCCGGCGACCTGCTGCTCGTGATCCAGATGCAGGACGCCACCGTCGATGCCGGCAACACCGCCAGCTATGGCGACGGCGCGGGCGGGCTCGACCAGGCCGGCGTCACCGATTACCGCAATGCGGGTGCCTACGAATACCTCGCCGCGCTGGGCGCGGTCGGCAGCGCGGGCGGGGTCGGCTGCACGGCGGGCCAGGTGCCGGTGCGCGGGCTAGGCAGCGGCGCGGGGCTGCGCAATGCCTATCGCGCGGCCGCGCGCAGCGGCAGCACCGGACGCGGCACGTTCCAGGTCGTGCGCGTCCCGCAGTACCGCAACGCGACCCTGGCCGGCGACGTGGTCGCCGCGCACTGGAACGGCAGCACCGGTGGCGTGCTGGCGATCGACGTCACCGGGACCCTCAACGCCAATGGATTCCGCCTCGATGCCAGTGGGCGCGGCTTCCGCGGCGGCGGCGGACGGGCGCTGAGTGGCGCGACGGGTCTCGCCGATACCGACCGCCGCACGCCGGCCGCGACCGCGGCCAACGGCAGCAAGGGCGAAGGCATCGCCGGCACGCCGCGCTTCACCTTCGACCAGGCGACGTTCAATGCGGCCGACCGCACGGCCGGCGCCAACGTCGACAACACCGACGAGGGCTACAACAACGGCAGCCAGGCGCGCGGCGCGCCGGGCAACGCGGGCGGCGGCGGCACCGACGGCAATCCCACGGCCAACGACCAGAACAGCGGCGGCGGCGGCAACGGCGGCGCGGGCGGACGCGGCGGCAACGCCTGGAATTCGCAGGACGTCAGTGGCGGCATCGGCGTTGCGGCCTTCGGCGCCGGCAACGGCGGCTTCACCGCGGCGGTGGCGCGCATCGCGGCCGGTGGCGGCGGCGGCGCGGGCACGCGCAACAATTCCGCCGCCGTGCAGTCGGCCGGTGGCGCCGGCGGCGGCATCATCCTGGTCCAGGCCGGGCTTTTCTCCGGCACCGGCACCATCGCATCCGACGGCGCGCAGGGGCCGGCGCCGGACAATGACGGCGGCGGCGGCGGTGGCGCCGGCGGCACCATCGTGCTGCGCGACAACCTCGCATCCCCGTTCACCACCCTCGCCGGCTACACGGTGCGCGCCAACGGCGCCGCCGGCAGCGATGCCTGGTCCACCCAGGCGGCGGGCGGCACGCCGGGCGAGCGCCACGGCCCGGGTGGTGGCGGTGGCGTTGGCGTGATCTGGCGCAACACGCGCAATGCGCCGACCGAACTGACGGCCGGTGGCCTCGCCGGCGTGACGACCACGGCCGCCGACACCTTCGGCGCCTTGCCCGGCAGCGGCGGGCTCGCGGCGGCTTTCAGCGTGCGCACGCCGGGCATCTTCCCCGGCTTCGAGTGCGCGACGGTGCCGGTCACCCTGTCGTACTTCACTGCGCGCGCCGAGGCCGGCGGCCTCACGCTGCGTTTCGCGACCGCGACCGAGACCCGCAACGTCGGGTTCCGCGTGCTCGCGGGGCCGGCCGCCACGCGGCGGCCGCTGGGCGCTTTCGTGGCCGGTGCCGGCGACGCCGCCGAACCGCGCGAGTACCTGCATCGGGTGCCGCACGCCGACGGCCCGCTGTGGCTGGCCGATGTCGACGTGCGCGGCCAGGAAACCGTGCATGGCCCGTTCGAGCCCGGACGCGTCTACGGCCAGCCGCCGGATCTTCGGTCCGCGGTGGACTGGGCGGCGGCCCGCGCCGCCCTGCTGCAGGGTGCGCGCAACGCCCGCCGCGGCCAGGCGCCGGAAGGTGCCGTGCTGTGGGTCGATACGCCGGGACTGCAGCGGATCACGCACGAGATGCTGCTCGCCGCTGGCATCGACCTCGGCGGCGTGCCCGCGCGCGAGTTGTCGCTGAGCGCGCTCGGCCAGCCGCAGCAGCGTGCGGTCGAGGGCGGCCCGCTGTTCGGCCCCGGCAGCGCGATCATCTTCCACGGCGAGCCGGCGCGCTCGCTGTACAGCGACGCGATGCCCTACCTGCTGGCGCGCGACGCGCGCGCCGTGCGCGAGGTGCCGGTCGACGACCTGCCGGCCGGCACGCCGCGCGCGGCCTGGGCGATGGCGCAGGCGCACTGGGCGCCGCAGCGCGCGTATGCGTTCTCGGCGCCGGGTCCGGACCCCTGGTACGCGGCGCGCCTGCTGGCGCTTGCCGGCCAGCCGGCGGGCATCGACGTCGGGCTGCCGGTCGATGCCGTCGCCCGCGTGCCGGGCGCCACCGCGCGGCTCGCCGTCTCGATGTTCGGCGGCAGCGACTGGCCGGACCAGGGCGCCGACCACCAGGTGGACCTGCGTCTCGACGGTGCGCCGGTGGCGCGGTTGTCGGCCGACGGGCTGGTCGCGTTCGGCTTCGACGGGCCGCTGCCGGCGCTGCCGGCCGACGGCACGCGCAACCTGCGCATCGAGGCGACCGGCGCGACCGGTTTCGATTTCGACGTGGTCAACATCGAGTCGGCCACGCTCGAGTACCCGCGCCTGCCGCGCGCCGTCGATGGCCGCTGGTCGGCGGGCGTGGTGCGCAGCGAGCCACCGGCCGACAACGGCACGCCCGATCCGCTGCCTGCGCCCGGCGCGGGCGGCGACCTGCTGTTCGGTTCCGGTTTCGAGTCCGCCGCGACCGGCGCGGCGAGCTTCATGCTGCGCGGGCTGCCCGACGGCAACGTGGTGGCGTGGCGCCAGGTCGGAACGGAGTGGCGTGCGCTCGCCGACGTGCGCACGGCGCTGGTCGCGGACGGCCATGCGGCGTGGATCCCGCTCGATCCCACGTCGCGCGGCGTGCCCTATGTGGCCGGCAGCCGCTCCGCGCTGCTGCGGCCACGGATCGCGCCGCTGCATGCCGCGGCGCCGCTCGACGAATCGCCCGCCGACTGGATCGCGATCGCGCCGGCGGCCTTCCACGCCGCGCTGGAGCCGCTGGCCGCGGCACGCCGGGCGCAGGGGCTGCGGACCGCGATCGTGGACGTCGCCGACGTGTTTCGGCGCCACGGGAACATGCTGCCGACCGGCGGCGCGGTGCAGTCCTTCGTGCGCGAGGCCGTCAGCCGGCGCGGGACCCGCCACGTGCTGCTGGCGGGCGGCAATACCTACGACTACAACGACTACCTCGGCATCGGCGCGCCCAGTTTCGTTCCCCACCCTCTACGCGCCGATCGACGAGGTGACGCGCTTCGCGCCGGCCGACGCCCTGATCGGCGACGTCGATGGCGACGAGGTGCCGGACGTGGCGGTGGGGCGGTTGCCCGCGCGCACCGCCGACGAACTGGCCGGCGCGGTCGCCCGCGTGCTGGCATGGGAATCCGGCGGCGGTCGCGATCTGCTGGTGGTGGCCGGCGCCACCGAGGCCGCGGGTTCGTTCCGCAGCATCGGCGACGACCTCGCCGCCGCGCTGCCGGGCGCCTGGAACGTGGCGCGCGCCTACGTCGATGACCTCGGCGTTGCCGGTGCGCGCGCCGCGCTGAAGTCGGGCTTCGATGCCGGTCCGTCGCTGGTGATGTTTGTCGGCCACTCGGCGCCGTCGCAATGGACCTTCGACCCGCTGTTCACCAGCGGCGACGCGCGTTCGCTGGCGAACGCGGGCCGGCCGGCGGTGGTGCTGCAGTTCGGCTGCTGGAACGCCTATTTCGTCTCGCCGCGCGCCGACACGCTGGGCCATGCGCTGCTGCTGTCGGGCGACCGCGGCGCGGCGGCGGCGTTCGGCGCCACCGCCCTGACCAGCCTCGCCGCGCACCAGACGCTGTCGTCGGCGCTGGTTCCGCGCCTGCTGCTGGGCACCACGCTGGGTGCTGCGATGCTCGCGGCCAAGCGCGAGGTCGCGGCCACCGCGCCAGGTCGGCGCGACGCGATCATCGGCACCGCACTGCTCGGCGACCCGGCGATGCGCATGCGCTGACCGCGCGCCGGCGGGCTCCGCCGGCGCGCGGCCAACGTCGCCTGAACCCGGCCTCGCCTACACTGGCGCGATGACTTCGCTGCGACCGCGCCGCTCGGCGCCCCGGATTCCGCGATGGCGGTGATCGCCCTGGTCGCCGGCCTGCCGGCCACGCGTCGCCGCGAGGCGCTGGCACGCGCAGCCGCACGGCTGGCGCCGCGCGCGCCGGCGGGATCGAGCCAGCACGACGACGGCGCGTGGTCGGCGTGGTCGGGTGCCGTGTTGCCGGACGAGGCGGCGGGCGGGGCGCCGCTGGCCCTGGCGGGTCGTCACGCTCTGCTGTTCGACGGCTGGCTGCGCAATGCGGGGGAACTGGCGCGCCACCTCGGCCTCCCCGCCGAAAGCGCGCCGCCGGTCCTGGTGCTGGACCTGCTGCGCCGCGAGGGTGTCGAAGGCCTGTCGCGACTGCGTGGATTCCACGCGCTCGCGTGGATCGCGCCCGACGCCGTGTGGTTGGTCCGCGATGCCAGCGGCCAGCGACCGCTGGCCTGGCGGCTCGCCGACGACGTGCTCTACGTCGCCAGCAGCGAACTGGCGGTGCTGGATGCGGCGCAAATCGGCGCCGAGCCGATGCCGGCCGCGGTGGCCGCGTTCTGCGCCGGCCAGGCACCGCCGCCGGGGATGACGTTCCTGCGCGGGGTCGAGGAGGTGCCGCCCGGCTGCGTGGTGCGGCTGGACGCGCGCGGTGCCTCGACCCGCGCGGCGGGCTGGCGGCCGAGCCCGCGCGGCGCGCCCCGCGACGTGGCCGATGCCTGGCGCGAAGCGCTGCAGCTCGCCGTGCAGGACGCGCTGGCCGCGGGATCGCAGGCCGCGATCTCGCTCAGCGGCGGGCTCGATTCGTCGACCCTCGCTGCGTTCTCGCGCGGCGCGGCACGACCGCCGTTCGCGGCCTCCTGGCGGCTGCCGCTCGAACTGGCGGCCGACGAGTCGCGCTGGATCGACGCCGTCGCCATGGCGCTCGGGCTCGCGCAGGTCAGCATCGACGGCAGTGCGCTCGCGCCGCTGGCCGAGGGCGTGGCGCAGCCGCTGCAACTGGAGTCGCCGCTGGCCAATCCCTATCGCGCGCTGAAGCAGGCGCTGTGGGGCGCCGTTCGCGAAGCCGGCGCCGACGTGCTGCTGTCCGGCAACTACGGCGACCACCTGTATCCGGGCGAGCGCGAGTGGTTGCGCGCGGCGTGGCGCGCCGGTCGACGCGGGGCGGCGCTGGTCGAACTCCTGCGGCGCGCGCGGCGCGGCGCGCCATGGCGCGA
>JAJTHZ010000226.1 GCA_021299185.1 Lysobacteraceae bacterium
CCCGGACGCGCGCCGCCATCGGGCGCGGCGCCGTCGCCGGCCTGCGCCGCCGCATCCGCAGGTGACGCGGCATCCCCGGCGGCGCCGGCCGCGTCGGCGTCGGCCGCCGGCGCCGGCGGCCCGTCGATGTCGTACTCGTCCATCTCGCGCGCCTGTTCCTCGGCGGCCTGGTTGAGCAGGATGATGCTGATGCGGCGGTTGATCGGGTTCTCCGGATTGGCCTTGTCGAACAGGGCGGTCGACGACAGGCCCACCACGCGCGCGAACTTGTCGTCGCGCAGGCCGCCGCTGATCAGGGCGCGGCGCGCGGCGTTGGCGCGGTCGGCGGACAGTTCCCAGTTGGTGTAGCCGGCATCGCCGTTGCCGAACGGCGTGACGTCGGTGTGCCCGGTCAGCGCGATCCGGTTGGGCACCGTGTCGAGGTACTCGGCGAGTTCGTCCAGGATCTCGGCGGTGTACGACTGCAGGCGGAACGAGCCGGAATCGAACATCGGCCGGTTCTGACGATCGACGATCTGCACGCGCAGGCCCTCGGGCGTGATGTCGATCAGCAACTGGTCCTTGAACGGCGCCAGCGACTGGCTGGCCTCGATCGCGGCCTGCAGTTCCTCCATCAGCGATTCGAGGCGCTTGCGGTCGGCCTCCTCGGCCGCCTTGCGCAGTTCTTCCGCACTGAGGTCGCGCTTTTTCTCCTGGTCGGTCTCGCCGCTCTTGGTACTCGCCTCGTCGAAGATGCGCACCATCTTCTCGCCGGCCCCACCCGGGCGCATGCCGCCGGGCACCATCTTGCTCGCCTGGCCGTCGACCATGGACGGGCTCTTGAAATAGTCGGCGATGCCGCCGAGCACCTCCTGCGGCTGGGTCACCACCAGCCACATGACCATGAAGAAGGCCATCATCGCGGTCACGAAGTCGGCATAGGCGACCTTCCACGCGCCGCCGTGGTGGCCGTGGCCGGCCACCTTCTTCTTGACGATGATGATCGGCGGCAGTTCGCCCTTGGCGCTCATGGCGGCGGGTTCCGGGCTGGCGCCTTACTTGGCGCCCTTGAGTTCGGTCTCGAGGTCGGCGAACGACGGCCGCAGGTCGGAGAACAACTGCTTGCGCGCGAACTCCAGCGCGACCGGCGGCGCGTAGCCGCGCACCGTGGCCAGCAGCGCGATCTTGACGATCTCGAAGGGCTTGGCGTCCTCGTGCGCGCGCTGCTCCATCGCGGCCGCCACCGGCCCGACGAAGCCGTAGCCGAGCAGGATGCCGAGGAAGGTGCCGACCAGGGCCGCCGCCACCTTGGCGCCGATCACCGACGGCGGCGCGGAGCCGACCAGGCTCATCACCTTCACGATGCCGAGCACCGCGGCCACGATGCCGAACGCCGGCAGCGCGTCGGCGACCTTCTGGATCGCATGCGCGGGCGCGGCGGCCTCGTGGTGGTGGGTCTCGAGTTCGGCCTCCAGCACCGCTTCCAGCTCGTGCGCGGCCATGTTGCCGCCGATCATCAGCCGCAGGCAGTCGGTCATGAAGTCGAGCAGGTGGTGGTCGGCGAGCACCTTCGGGTACTTCTGGAAGATCGCGCTCTCGGACGGATTCTCGACGTGCGACTCGACCGCCATCAGGCCGTCCTTGCGCATCTTCATCAGCAGTTCGTAGATCAGCTTGAACAGCTCGATGTAGTCGTCCTTGCCGAACTTCGGGGCCTTCAGCAGGCCGAGCGTGCCCGACACGGCCGCCTTGACCGTCTTCATGGTGTTGGCGGCGACGAAGGCGCCGAAGGCGCCGCCGCCGATGATCAGCATCTCGATCGCGGCGGGCTCGACGACCGCCATGATGTTGCCGCCGGCGACGATGAATCCGCCGAACACGCAGCCGATGACCAGGATGTAGCCGACGATGATGAGCACGTCTCGCTCCTTGGACGGGGATCTGGGGCGCCTGCGCGCTCAGCCGATGTCGACGTAGCCGCGCTCGACGGCGCGCTCGAGCGCGGCGAAGGCGTCGCGGGCCTCGGCGAAGGCACGGCGCCGCCGGCGCAGCGACTCGACCGCCTGCACCTGGTCGGGAGCCTTCTGCACGGCGAGGGCTTCGGCCAGGTAGTCGGCGCGCAGCCGCGCCACGAAAGTGGCGAAGGTGACGAACCGCTGGCGGTCGAGGTCGGGGATGCGCTCGTGGATGATCTGCCGGTTGGCGTCGCGGATCGCGACCTCCACCTCGTGCAGGAACCGCTGCTGCTTGCGCAGTTGCGCGCTGTCTTCGTCGAACACCGGGCACCTCCTCGCCGGCCGCATGGCCGCGGCCCGCCCCGGCCATTCAAGAGCGGTGCCAGACGGGTGGCGGCCGACGCCGCGGAGGTGACGACCGGGTGACGCGGCGGGCCCGCTGGGGCGATAATCCGCCAATGAAGACCCTCCTCGTCACCGGCGGCGCCGGGTTCATCGGCGGCAACTTCGTGCTCGACCTGCTGGCGCAGGGCGGGTACCGGATCGTCAACCTGGATGCCCTCACCTACGCGGGCAACCTCGACACGCTGGCGCCGGTGCGCGACCGCGCCGAGCACGTGTTCGCCCGCGGCGACATCGGCGACCCGGCGCTGGTGCGGCAATTGCTCGACGCGCATCGGCCGCAGGGGGTCGTCAACTTCGCCGCCGAGAGCCACGTCGATCGCTCGATCGACGGCCCGGCCACGTTCGTGCAGACCAACGTGGTGGGCACCCTGAACCTGCTGCAGTGCGTGCTGGCCTACTGGCGCGCGCTGCCGCTGGGGGAGCAGGACGCGTTCCGCTTCCTGCACGTGTCCACCGACGAGGTGTACGGGTCGCTGGGCCCGGTGGGGCGGTTCACCGAAGAGACCGCCTACGCGCCGAACTCGCCGTACTCGGCGTCCAAGGCGGCTTCCGACCACCTGGTGCGCGCCTTCCATCACACCTACGGCCTGCCCACGCTGACCACCAATTGCAGCAACAACTACGGGCCCTACCAGTTCCCGGAGAAACTGATCCCGCTGATGGTCCAGAAGGCCGTCACCGGGCAGCCGCTGCCGGTGTACGGCGACGGCCGCAACGTGCGCGACTGGCTCTACGTGCTCGACCACTGCCGGGCGATCCAGCGCGTGCTCGAACTCGGCCGGCCCGGCGAGGTCTACAACGTCGGGGGCGACGCCGAGTGCGAGAACATCGACGTGGTCCGCACCATCCTGCGCCTGGTCGACGAGCGCCGTCCGCTGCCCGGCGGCGCCAGTCGCGAGTCCCTGATCACCTACGTGCGCGACCGGCCGGGACACGACCGCCGCTACGCGATCGATGCCTCGAAGATCAAGCGCGAACTGAGCTGGCGACCGCTCGAAACCTTCGAGACCGGCATCGCCCGCACCGTCGACTGGTACCTGGCGAACCAGGACTGGGTCGGACGGGTGATGGACGGTTCCTATCGCGGCGAGCGGCTCGGCGGCGCGTAGACGGGCGACCGCGCGACCGCGACATCGACGCTTGCGGTGCGGTGGGGTCTGCGGTCGCCCGCAAGCGGGCTCCTACGGGGCGCAGCAGGAATGTAGGAGCGCGCTTGCGCGCGATCGCGGCCTCGACCCTTGCGGTGCGGTGGGGTCTGCGGTCGCCCGCAAGCGGGCTCCTACGGGTGGCGGCGGGAATGTAGGAGCGCGCTTGCGCGCGACCGCGGCCTCGAAGCTTGTGGTGCGGTGGGGGCTGCGGTCGCCCGCAAGCGGGCTCCTACGGGGCGCCGTCGGGATCGAGCAGGTCGCGCAAGGCGCGGAACAGTTCGCGGGCCGCACTCGGCGGCTTGCCGCGCGTGGACTCGTCCTGCGCGCGGCGCAGCAGGGTGCGCAGGTGCTGGCGGTCGGCGCCGGGGTGCTCGGCGACCAGGGCCGACAGCGCGTCGTCGCCGCCGGCCAGCAGGCGGTCGCGCCAGGCCTCGGCGCGGTGCAGGCGCGCGGTCTGCACGCGCTCGGCCTGCTTGTCGTGCTCCAGCGCGGCGCGGATCGGCGGCAGTTCGTCCTCGCGGCCGCGCAACTGCTTGGCCAGCCAGGCCAGTTGCCGCTTGCGCGCGATGTGCTGGCGCACGGCGCGGCTGGTGACCACCATCTCGCGCAGGTCGTCGCCGAGCGGGACGCGGGCCAGCTGGGCGTCGCTGAGTTCGGCCAGCGCGTGCGCCAGCGCCAGCACGTCCAGCGCCTCGCGGCGGCGCTCGCCGCGGGTCGGGGCGTCCGGGTCGGCGCGGCTGTAGCGCCTGCGGCGGGGCGCGTCGTGCGATGATTCGTCGTCGATTTCGTTCATGGTCAGGCCCGGCCCGCTCGCGGGCGGCCGCCGAAGGATACGCAGTGACGGCCATCGCCACCAGCAACGACCCCGCCGCGGCGCTCGAGCGCCTCGCCGACCTCGCCACCGACGTGCTCGCGCGCTGCCGCGCCGCCGGCGCCAGCCAGGCCGAGGTCGGCATCGACGACGACCGCGGGATCAACGTCAACGTCCGCATGGGCGAGGTGGAGACGATCGAGCACACCCGCGACCGCGGGCTGTCGCTGACCGTGTACTTCGGCCAGCGCAAGGGGTCGGCCAGCACCGCCGACCTCGCCCCGGCCTCGATCGCGGCCACCATCGAGTACGCCTGCGCGATCGCGCGCCACACCGAAGAGGACCCGTGTGCGGGCCTGGCGGATCCGGCGCGCATGGCGCGCACCTTCCCCGACCTCGACCTGTGGCATCCGTGGGCGCTGTCGCCGGAGCGCGCGATCGAACTCGGCATCGCCTGCGAGGCCGCCGGGCGCGCGCTCGACCCGCGCATCAGCAACAGCGACGGCGCCGGCGTGTCCAGCGGCGAGAGCCTGTCGGTGTACGCCAACAGCCACGGTTTCGTCGGCACCGAGCGGGCCACCCACCACAGCGTCTCCTGCGCCCTGATCGCGGAGGACGAGGCCGGCATGCAGCGCGACTACTGGTACAGCTCGCACCGCCACCCGGAAGACCTGGCCCTGCCCGAGGCCATTGGCCGCTATGCCGCCGAGCGCGCGC
>JAJTHZ010000065.1 GCA_021299185.1 Lysobacteraceae bacterium
GGCGCTTCCTACCGCACCCCCAGGACCGACGACTCAGGCCCCAAACCGGCGCTTGCGAAGACCCCCAAGAACCCCGCATCCTGACACCCCGTTCGAGCCCCGAATCAGCACCCGCCGACTGGCTCCATAACGGCGATCATGAGTGGCTCCTTTGACCCGGTCGGTGACACCGCCGGGCCCCGCACCGCTACGCTCAGTATCGGCTAGCTGTTTCGGCACCTCGGGTCCGCAGGCGTGTGCCGTCATTGGCGGAATGGTCACGGTGACTGGCAGCAGTAGTTCTAGCGGGATAACGTCGAACGCCAGCAAGCGCATCGCATTTCTGCCCTCGACCGCCCCAGGCGCGCCCACGCTGGAGGCCCTGATCGGCTTCAACTACCTCAGTGGGGCGCCCGCACCCTTGAGTTCGCTTCAGTCTCCGCGGCCCTTGGTTGTCGTACCGCTAGTCATGCCGCGTGCACAGGGCGCCTTCAAGGCCTATCTGGCTGCCAATCCGGCCACAGCGCGTGGCAAGTTGGAGCGTTACGTCGTTGCTGACTACGCATCCGAGGCTCTGGCTTTAGCCGCCAAGACTGCGCTAAGTGCCGACCGTTTGGTCCAAGCCGTGTTCCCGTTGAGCGGCATCGAGTTCACGACGCCACCAGGAACTCGCAAGCCGGTGGGGCCAGTCGCACCGGGTCAGCCCAAAGATGCGAGCAATCAGTACCAGCTCGACGCGGTTCGTGCGGCCGCTGGCTGGGCGCGTTCTGGCGGCTGGGGATTCGTCGGAATCGTTGACAACGGATTGGACATCACCCACCCAGACTTGCGCGCCTTCGATGGCGGCACATTCGTCGGTGGGAACTACCTCACGGCCTACGGCATCGACTTCGGCGTCGGCGATGGCAACCCGGACGAACGCCAGCCCGTGGTCGTTGGTCCAGAGGACGCGGCTTGCGCTCTGCCCGCGACCGATCCGCGATGCCAAGCGAACACACCCGGGCAGCAGTGCATGGTGCCGGACATCGCCGGACACGGATCTCATGTCGCTGGGCTCGTCGCAGCGAATACGACGAACGCAGATACCTCCAGGATTGAAGGCGTTTGCCGCCATTGCGCTCTGGCAATGGGGAAGATTTCTACGCACAGATGCTTCCAACCAGCGGTTGGTCAGCCATTCGTCAACATAAGCTTCGCGAACGTCAACGCGCCAACCGACGCCATGCTGGCCTGGGCAAGCACCGGCGTACAGGTGTTGAGCCTAAGCTTCGCGCGCAATGGAACTTGGGCGCAGGGCTACTGCCAGAATCCGCAGAACGTCAACGATCCGTGGTGCCTCGTGATCCAGTTTGCGTCTGACACCGACGTAGCTATCGTCGCTGCGTCGGGCAACAATCGCATGGACGTGCGCTTTCCCGCCCACGACCGCCGCGCGGTCGCGGTAGGTGGGTTAGATGCGACGCTCGGCTTCTGGGACGAATCACCGGGGAACTTCGTGAACTGTCCGTTCATCAACGGCGTGCAGACCGGCGCCGAGTGCGGATCGAACTTCACTCTGACGGTTGGATTCCGCCGCCAGGAGGGCACTACGCCAGCGCGAACGGTGCGCTCCACATTCTACCGCGGCGCCACCTGGAACCTCGATCTCGGCTGTAGTGACGCCCTGGGCGGTGGTGCTGCCAACGACGGCGTGGGCTTGTGCACTGGTACGTCGATGTCGACGCCGATAATGAGTGGTCTGCTTGGCATGCTGCGCTCAATCAATCCGCTGGTTCGTGTCGGCGATCCAGAAGACATCACCGCGTACGGAGTGCGCGATGTGGTTGCGGAGACCACGGATCGCGCGAGTCTGGGGCTCGCATGGAATGCGCAGTTGGGCTACGGACGCCCGGATGCAGGCGCGGCCGCAGATCGCATGTTGGGGCGCACGCGCGGACTGACGGTCACCAATCGGGTCACGCCCTTATTCACGCTCTACAGTGCCGCCACGGGTGCGCCGACTGCGTTGGGTGGCGCGACCGATTTCGCCAACGTCGCGACACCGCAGAACGCAATGGCGCTCATTCGCTACAGCGTCGCGGCGTACACGACCGCGACCAATCCAGTCGCGGCAACCAACCCCACGACGCCCGGCTACGCGGCCTTTCCGGCCGAGGCTGCGGTCCCCGCCCCTGCGCCCCGCGCAAACGCGTATGTGATGACGACCGAGTACAGCCCGGGGCCGGGCCTGCCGACGCCGATTCCACTGTTTCTGCTAGATCGCGAGCGCCGTTGGCCGCTGGGCTGCGTTCCCAACACCGCGGGGTGCCTAATCTACAACCGCGACTTCATGCTGGTTGCCTCGGTGCAGCATCTGGAACAGGCGGCAGCGGACGGATATCTGTATCGCGGCCGGCAGGGCTATATCTATCCGCGCTGCGCTAATGAACCCGCGTGCATTCCGCAGGGCGCACAGCGCATGTATCGGCAGTGCAATACGAACGACGACGATTGCGCCGTGTTCTTGGAGAACCAGCGCGCCGCGTACCAGACTGCGGGATACACCGCAGTTTACCCGGCAGGCAGCGACCCCGTTCTTGGCTACGCCTACCCAAACGTCGACACCGATGGGGATGGATTGGTCGACGGCTTAGAGTACGTCGCCGGTATCAACATCGCCGATGTCGACTCCGACGATGATGGCGCCAACGACGCGCAGGAGTTTCCTCAGGGGGGCGTGTCGTTCAGCGATCCGTGCCAAGGGCCCAACGTGACCTGTACGCGCGTCAACGACGTGCTCTTTGCGAACGGGTTCGAGTAGGGTCGCGGTCGGCTGGTGCCCGAACACGCGGCGCGGGCACCGCCTAAGCGTCGATCATTGAAGGAGGAGTTGGAACCCGTTCGCCTACCTCGACCGCAGCGTCGAAGTCCGCGGCGGTGCCGGCACCGTGCAGGTGCTGGCCGACCAGCGGATCTGGATCGCGCGCACAAGCTCGGCACCCGCGTGGTGCTGTCCGGCCTGCAGCCGCAGCCGCGCGCGGTGCTGGCGCGCATGCACGCGCTCGACCATCCGGCGATCGCGGCGGACTTGGGGGGATTCGACGAGGCGGTGCCGGCGGCGCGGGGGCTGGTCGGTCGGGA
>JAJTHZ010000228.1 GCA_021299185.1 Lysobacteraceae bacterium
GCAGGCGAAAGCGCACCGCGACGACCCTGCCGGCCCCCAAACCCGCCGCCGGCCCCCCGAACCGCGCCGTACATGGTCCTTGCGCGACCTCCGGCTGCCCGGCAGGCTGCATGGAAAGGGCGGTTGAACTTCCTATACCCGGCAATCCGCTCGCAATCCGTGACGCCAACAACGCCGTGCTTTCGGTCGTCTACAACGCCGTGGGTCATCGCACGCAGGTGCGGGACCCGAACATGGGAACGTGGAACTTCCTCTACAACGGTTTGGGTGAGGTGACCCAGCAAACCGATGCGCGGGGCGTCGTCACGAGCTACAGCTACGATGCGCTCGGCAGACGCACGGGACGGGTCGCATCGGTCGATATCGACGGCGTAGCTCCGATCGACTCGGTCGCCGATGTCTGGACTTATGACCCACCGTTCGCCCGGGGGGAGCTCGCAGGGGCGATTCGGCGCCTCAACAACGTCAGGCA
Organism: Lysobacteraceae bacterium; assembly: GCA_021299185.1. Lineage (GTDB taxonomy): Bacteria > Pseudomonadota > Gammaproteobacteria > Xanthomonadales > Ahniellaceae > UBA4656. Next base: position 473 of record JAJTHZ010000228.1, read on the forward strand.
GAAGGAGGTCACCTACACGTACGACAGCCAGCAATTGGGTCGTATGTTGCGAGCCGATACGGTGGTTCGCGACTCCACCAGTTCCGAACAGACGTTCACGACGCAGCATGCGTACGACGCCTACTACGGTCGCCTCAAGCAGACCCTTTATCCCGTGGGTGAAAACGTCCAGTTTCTTTACAGCCGGTATGGGCACCTGCGCGAAGAGCGCGACCTGGTGACCAATTCCAGCCTGCGCCTTGTCTCCGCGGTCGATGCACGCGGGCAGCCCTCGAGCGAATCGCTCGCCGGGGGATCGGTCGTGACCACGTATACCTACAAGCCGATGACCGGCCAAGTGGAGACGATCACCCACTCCAGGTTTGGCGTGCCGCAGCGCGCCTTGACCTATCGCTACGACGTGTTCGGAAATCTCTTCGAGCATCTGCTGAACGGCTCGACGTCGGAGTACATCGTCTACGACAAGCTGCATCGGATCGAATCCGCGACGCGGTCCGGTGGCGCGAGTGGGGTGATCAACTACACCTATGACGCGGTCGGCAACTTCCGCAGCAAGTCGGACTTCAGTTCCACGGCGCCCAGCGCCTACTCCTATGTCGGTGGAAGCTGCGGCGGTGGTCCGAACGCGGTCAAGAGCGTCGCGCTGGCCGGCGGCGGCAGTCGCACATACTGCTATGACGCCAATGGGAACCTGCGGACCGATACCGGCGGATTCTCGGCGCGGTACGACCATGACAACCTGCCGATCGAGCTGGCGCGTGGGCTGGAGAACACGCGGCTGATGTATGGTGCTGACGGCGAGAAAATCCGCCAGTCCACGCTCGACAATGCCCGGCGGCATGTGTACGTGGATGGCACCTTCGAGCAGGTGTTCACGCAAAGCCGGGGCAACGAGTGGAAGACCTACTTCGGTGATTTCGCAGTGGTCACCCGCACGCCGAGCGGTTCGCGCACCGTCGAGTATCTGCTGAAGGATCGGCTCGGTTCGGTCGACAGCGTGGCGAACTCGCAGGGATTCCTTGTGGACACCCGCGCCCATGATCCCTTCGGGAAGCCACGCCAGGGCAACTGGGCCGACATCCCTGGCGCACCGCGCTTCTCGGCGGCGAGCATGGGCATCACACCGCGCGGCTTCACCCAGCACGAGCACCTGAACAGCGTCGAGATCATTCACATGAATGGTCGGGCGTTCGACTACTCTCTCGGCAGGTTCTTGTCCGTTGACCCCGTCATCCAGTCTCCGGAGGATTCACAGGCGCACAACCCCTACGCATACATCGCAAACAGGCCGTTTGCTGGGACAGACCCCACGGGTTACTCGTGCAAGGCGATGACTGGAAGCAACATCTGCGGCATCGATACTGGTGCCGAGGGAGGGTTTACAAGCCAGACGATTACACTCGACAACGGAGAAGGGGGACTCACGACCGTCACGGAAACCTACACGACTGGCGGTGGCGTCAGACCGGGTACAACTTCCATTTCCGTGAGTGGCACTGGACTGAATGGTTCTATGGGGCAGGGATCGGCAGGGGCAACGAGAATGTTCGGGGCATCATCCTCAGTCTCATCACTCGGGTCCGGCGCCGCAACTGGGTCCATGAGAAGCCAGGCCGGTTGGGATACGCCCGCAATTAGCTGGTTTCCAAAGTTCGGAGCCTTGGTTACGCCGACGCTAGAGAATGGCATGCTGCGCGCTCCCGAGAACCACTTTGTTGGTCCCTTCGGGCCGGCTGAAACGCTTGCATGGAATGGCCTCGCGCAGGCGATGCTTAACGTGGGACGTGCTTTATGGGCGAGTCTTGATGTTGAGGGGATCGGAGACTACCTGCACAGTAGAGTCCGCTTCGACCCTGTGGGACTGCGTCAACTCGACCAGAAGTTTGGTGGAAACTCTGCAGCGTGGGCACTCGAAAGAACCAATACAATTTGGGCCGGATACGCCTTCGGTACGGCGGGGCATCGGCTGTTTCAGCATCCAGCTGGCAATTATGGTTACGGTTCCGTGATGTTCCGGAGGATGACTGCTGCCGCAGCCAATCTCATGATGCTTACACACGAGTTTGGGCACTTGCACAGCCGTTTTTCGAGTTCGAGCGTTAGGTCGAGCGTTCAGGACCGTCAAAGACATCACTACGAGACAGAGTGGCGAGCACAGTCGTACGTGCTTCGGATGTGGCCGTACCTCAATGCTGTTGTTCCGATGGGTGAGTATAGGATTACGCCGTAGCTTATGACCTGGAGCTATCTGATGAAGTCAGTACCGTGCAGGTGGATGGCGCTGTCGCTCTTGGTCCTGGTTTTGACTGGCGGTTCGCCGTCGAACGCGGACGATGAATTCGATGTTGTTCACTACACGGCGCTTCCGATTGATTTGGGAATTGGAGGACGACGGCCTTTCGTGATCGATCGTCGAAGGGGTATTGTGGCCGTTGGCGATACGCTTGCTGCTTCCGACCGCTGTCTGGGGTTTCCAGGTTTTTGCTTCCACTCGCCCAATGGACCCATTGCAGTTCCGAGCTGTCTCGGGGAGAACGATGCTTGGAAATGGGGCGGTGGTGGTGTGACGGTTGAGCGTCGTGGCAGCCCATTTGCGCTTAAGGTTTTTGAGCGAACGCTCAGCGTCGTAACGCTCTCTGTTACCGATGACGAGGGGACGGTCACCGTGCTCCTGGTGGACAAGGAGCTAGGTGTTGTGGCGATTTCTTTCGATGTCGGGACCAAGAATGCGTTTGGCCCTTATGTCTTGGCCTCCGGTATCGGGCTGGGTGCCGGGCAGACCTGTACGGACGCGTTGCCTAGGGGATCGAACTGACGCCTCTGCGCGGATGCGCATGTTGAGCGACTGCCGCAAGCAAGTCCGCGGCTGTTGTAAGTCTGCGGCGACTCGTCAGTGCTTTCTTGGGCCTCTCTTGAAATCCGAGTGGGTAATCTGTCCCCGCCTGAACGGACCGCGGAGCATGCGAAGTGACGACCGGAAAGCTGTTCGAGGCTGCGCTGGGGGTTGAGGCGCCGTGGTATGTCGCGGGCACGGACTTCGATGC
>JAJTHZ010000183.1 GCA_021299185.1 Lysobacteraceae bacterium
GCAGGCGAAAGCGCACCGCGACGACCCTGCCGGCCCCCAAACCCGCCGCCGGCCCCCCGAACCGCGCCGTACATGGTCCTTGCGCGACCTCCGGCTGCCCGGCAGGCTGCATGGAAAGGGCGGTTGAACTTCCTATACCCGCCGAGGCCGGTTTCTTCCTGCAGTTCGCGGTACATCGCTTCCAGCGGCGTTTCGTCGCTGCGCATGCCGCCCTGCGGGAACTGCCAGCCGTCGCGGTTGATGCGCCGGCCCCAGAACAGTTCGCCGCCCTCGCGGGCGATGATGATGCCCACATTGGGCCGGTAGCCATCGGGATCGATCACGATGCGCGCTGCCGGAGGTGATGCCCGATTGTTCCACACGGCTTGCGGCAGCGGCAACCGCGCGCGGCTTGACTTTGCCCGCCCCCGCGGAAACAATCGCCGCCCCTCGTGGCTACGTAGCTCAGCCGGTTAGAGCGCGGCACTCATAATGCTGAGGTCGGTGGTTCGAGCCCACCCGTAGCCACCATTGCCGGTACTGCCGCCCATCCCGCTCGAACCGGCTGGGGCACTTCCCCGCGCACGCCGGGCACACGAAGCCCATCAGCCGATGCATCGCCGCCAGCGCCGCGTGGTACTGCGATCAGGTCCCGCATCAGTCGATGCAATCCCGCACTGACGATCCCCTCAGGAACTGACACCGGTTCATCCCGATGGCGCTTTCTCCGCAACAGGGATCCGGGCACCTTCGCCGCAGTCTGCTGCACCGCTCACGACGGCTGCGGTATCTGGCCAAACAGGTGGGAGCTTGCGGCGAAGCGTCACCGCCACGCGTTGCCGATCTGGATGTAGGTCGCCAGTTCATCGGGACCCTGCGCGACATCGATGCCAAACGTCAAGCCGAACAGCTGCTCGGGTCTGTAGCGCACGCCGATGCCGCCGGCCTGCACGTTGCTGGTGCCCTCGAGGCCACGATAGTCGGCGCGAACGTGGCCGGCGCCGACGAAGGCGAGCACGTCCCATCGCTGCCTGATCGGCAGGCGGTACTCGGTTTCAAGCGACACCACGCGCTCGCCGGCATAACTCAGGGCGGCGACTCCGCGCAGGCTGACGAATGGTCGCAAGTAGAATGGCGGGTTGCCGCCGCTCGCATCGAAAAGGGCGTGCAGGCCGACATAGCCGGGCCCGAGTGACCGGTAGCCCATCCACTTGAGTGAGAGGCTACGCGCATCGAAACTCCCGCCCAGGTTCTCGGACTGCGATGTCGCAATCAGCGACGCGACGCTTCCGCGTGTCGGGCTGAACAAATCGTCGCGGGTATCGCGTGCCCAGCCGAGCGACAGGCCGCTCACCACGTCGCTGCCAAGGTCCTCCAGCACGCCGTCAGGCACGCGCCCGCCGACGGCCAGTTCGGTCTCGGCGTTGAACAACCTCACGATGACGCTGTTGCCGCCGGTGAAGCCGCGTTGCGCCGAAATGCTCGCGCCGGACGCCTCGACGTTGAACCCAGCTAGTTCACCGCGTCCAGGAACCAGGCTCGCGCGCTTGAGATGAACATCGACGATGCCGGCGATCACCGTCGTGCGCCAACGACCCTCGCTCCAGGCGCGATGATCGAACGCAAGCACGCCCCGCGACCCACCGTTGGTGTACAGCGCGCCGGCGCCGAAGGCTTGCGGCTTGCGCGGGCCCTCGACCAGCGGCGGGCCGTCGCGCATCCACACGAGACCGGCAAGCAGCCCTTCGCCGACCGCAGGTTCGGTAATCGGAAACGGAACGACCAGAAGCCGCTGCGCGTCTTCGGCGTCGTCAGCCTGCGCCGGCAATGCCACGAGCAGCAACGATAGCGCAATGAGTCGATGCAGCGGCTTGGTCTTCATTAAGCCCTCGCGGAAACACCAGCATTGGAACGGCGGGATGAACCCGCACGGCGCCATTTGCGGGCTATGGGCGGTGGCCGCCTGGTTCCGAGCAGCCAGCCGACAATCTGCCCGCCGGACCGCTAAAGGCTAGCGGAGGCTCGCGCATGGATGTGCATGTTCGTGGCGGAGTTGGCCCAAGGTCCCATAGCCCGGCGAACCCGCATGGATCAGCGTAACCATCCCTTCTCTGTGTGCACGACAAGCGGAGCCGACACCATGCGGAACAAGCTTTTGCTTCTTCTTCTTCTTTTTCTTCTTCTGCCTGGCTCGAGCGTGGCAAGCGGCGCGCCACAGACCTCGGGATTCATCGAAAACCTGCCGGTGCTGGTCGCCGATGCGAAGCGCCCCGACGCGATGAACTATACCGCGCCCGGGCGATCGTTGAAGGGCTTCTCGAAAGTCGCGTTCGAGCCGGTGCTCGTCTGGTACGCCCCAGATTCGAAGTATCGCGGCATCGAGCCCGATGAACTCGCGGCTGTGACCCGCGGCATGCAGGACGCCCTGATCGGGAATCTCGAGCCGAAGTATCCGCTGGTGAAGGCCACGGGCGCCGACGTGCTGCAGATCCGCATCGCCATCACCAACGTCACGGCGGAAAAGAGGAAGAAAAAGCTCCTCGGTTACACGCCGATCGGGTTCGTGGTGGGCGCGGCCAAGGGCCTCGCCACCGCCGGGCCGGACATCGAACTGCGTTCGGCCAGGGTCGAAGCGGAGATCCTCGACGGCAGCGGAGAGCGCCTCGCGGTCGTGATCGAGCCCTTGGTCGATGGGACTTCATCGAGGGAAAAGCTCACCTGGGCCGAGATCGCCGAGGTGCTCGATGCCTACGGCAAACGCATGCGCGCTCGCCTGGACGCCGACAATCCGTGACCGCAGCCTGGGCTGGGGCGCTGCAACCTTGCATGAGCCTGCACTGCGCGACAGGCGGCGCGCACTGGGCTGCGCATGCCGACCCGATTCGCTTCGCGTTCGCGCGCACGTTCACACTGGTCGGGGACGGGCGCGAGGGACATCTGGCTGCATGTTGCGCCCGTGCTCGCTGCCGACCACGTGGAACGTGTGGCCAATCCGGCATTGAGCGAGCGCCGGCTGCCCGGCAGACTCCTCGAAAGGGGCGCTTGGGCTTCCGATGCGCCGCAAATGGCGTGATCCGCCTGGCGAAGGCGGGGGGCTGCCGGCCGGCAGCAGGGAAAAACTGCGTCGTCTTCAGAAGGCGTACTGGAAGCGTACGCCGATCGCGGTGGACCCTTCGGCCTCCGCATTCGGACCCGAGAGGTCGATGAGCCGGACCAGGTTGGCGGCCAGCCGCGTGCGGGCGCTGATATCCCACGTGGCACCGAGCGTGAGGTTCATCTGGCTTCCGCCCACGATGTCGTCATCGCTGAGGTCGATGCGGCTCAGGCGGATGCTGAAAGCCAGATTGCCTCGCCCCCACGCATCGCCCCAGTGTGCGGGCGATGCCACGGGCGAGCGTGCGAGCACGGCGTCGCCTTCGTCGTAGCGCGGGCCCTCGCCCCACGCAGTCCACGTGCCTTGCAGGTAGGCGCCGCCGAAACGCAGCCTGGTGCCGGCATCGCGCTCGACGTGCGCGGCGATGACCTCGCCTTGCAGCGCGTGGCGACCGAAGGTCTGCAGATACTCGAGCCCGACGCGCCGCGTGCGGCTTGCGCCGTTGATGATTCCGGTGTCGACGGTGAATTCCTGGTCGATGCCGATCTCCGGGACGCTGCGGAACTGCTCATCGCCGCTGACGCTGCGGCTGGACAGCGCGATGCCGAGGTGGCGCACGTTGTCGCCGTCGCCGAGCCATCGGTGGGTCAGCCGCCCGGTCAGCGCGGCCCCGATGTCGCGTCGCCCTTCCTGCTCGGTCCCGGAGCCGAAGGCGCCGAGCTGGTACTGGAAGTAGCCGTGGCGGTTTCCCAGCATGACGCCGAAGTTGCGGCCCGGCACGAGTGCGGTCGGCAGGCTGGGTTCAAGCAGTGGGATCGACAGCGAGCTGGTCAGTTCGTCCAGGCCCATCGGCTCACTCTGGTTACCCACGGTGAGGGTGCCGAGCCGGTCGAAGCGGCGTCGCGTATAGAGGTCCTTCAGTTCGAACTGCCCGCTGTTCAACTCGGCGCTGCCGAGCACCTCCCATCGTCGCGGCAGCTGGCGCCAGAAGCTGAGCCGCGCGCGGCGCAGTTCGAGGGCTTTGCCGATCTGCAGGCCGTCGGGACTCAGCGGCAGGCCGTCGATGAACAGGTGGCCGCGAAAAGAGGTGCCGAGAATCTCACGTTCGTGCAGCAGTCGCTCCGCGAGCCTGGGCTCCGTAGCGGCCTCGGCATCTTCCTGCGGATCGGCAGCGGGCGCCGCCTGCTCCGGCGGTTGCGACCCGTATGCAGGCCACGCTGCAGCCGCGAATCCGAGGGTGACGGCCAACGCCAGCCGCTTTCCCCGCGGTCCGCGTGCTCTCCGGCTCATCATGCCCATCTACCCGAGTATGGACCGCCACGCTACCGCCGCAGCCATGGCATGCAAATGGGACCTTGGGCCCACGCGAGCGCCTGAACAGATGTCCGCGCCCTGAGCGCCGGTACTCACAAGGTCCCATAGCGACCCCGTGGCCCAACTGTCTAAGCTCGGCGCGCCATCCATCCATCCGCACTGCGGGGAGTTCGTCATGCCTTCGAGACGCGCATTGATCAGGCTGCTTGGACTCGCCGGCTTGGCGGTGGTGTTGGCCGCACCCTCGGTGGCCATGGCGGCGAGCGTGAACGAGCAGCGCGAGAAGGTGCGTACCCAGTCTGCGGAAGTGCTGGCCCACCTTTACAAGACGACGCCCGGGGCGCGCGGGGTGGTTGAGCAGGCGGCGGGCTACGCCACCTTCCACAGGTTCGGCATCAAGATCGGCGTCGCCGGTGGCGGCCTTGGCCGCGGACTGGCGGTCGATCGCACCGGCAAGGAAACGTTCATGAAGTTCGTCGAGGTCTCGGCGGGCCTGGGCCTGGGCATCAAGAGCTACGACCTGGTGTTCGTTTTCGACACCGAGCAGGCCATGTCGGACTTCATCAACAAGGGATGGGAATACGGCGGCCAGGCCACCGCAGCGGCGAAGGCCAGTGACAGCGGCCGCGCCTACTCAGGCGCGCATTCCGTATCGCCTGACGTCCGGCTGTACCAGATCACCGAGAGGGGGCTTTCGGCCGACATCTCCGTAGCGGGAACCCGATATCTCAAGGACGAAGACCTGAACGCGAGATAGGGGGCCTGAGGCACTCCGCGGCCCGGAGCGCGGCCGCACAGGGCCTGCGTGCACGTGAGCTCGACCTGCCCGCCGGCACGGTCTGATCGGGAGCACCCGGGCGCGCGCCGCAAAAGCCCAGGGGTCAGGGGAGGGCGTAGCCCTCGTCCGTACTCCGTGTCCCGTCGTGCCCACAACAAAACGAATCAGGGCTTGCCGTCGATATCAGCCTATGGCGATACGACCGACGCGCGATGCCGCTTGCCGCCGTCGACGACTCGGTGCGCGCCCGCGCGGCGGGCGCGCGGGCACATTGCCCCGCCCGCTGGCAGCGACCTCTGTCACCGACCGCCCCAATGGAGCCATTCCGGGATCGCCGTAATGGAGCCACTCCATGACCGGCGTTATGGCGCCACCTGAGCGGCAGCCCAGGTAGCCCGGCGGGGGCTGATCGGGTCTCGAACTCCACCCTCCGTACC